>JAKSJH010000062.1 GCA_024398315.1 Bacteroidales bacterium | reverse complement strand
CGGCAGCCCTATCACCGTGCCTTCACAGGACATGGTCCTCGGTCTCTACTACATCACCAAGATCAGACCGGGCGCAAAGGGAGAGGGAATGAAGTTCTACGGACCGGAGGAAGTCATCGTCGCCTACAATGAGAAGGCCCTTGACATGCATGCGAAGATCAGCGTAAGGCTGCCTGTCGACAAGCAGGACCCTTCCAAGGGCGAGCAGCTCGTCGAGACCACAGCCGGAAGGATCATCGTCAACCAGTACGTTCCTGTCGAGGTCCCTTACGTGAACGAAGTCCTCGGAAAGAAGGCCCTCAGGAAGATCATCACCGTCGTCATCAAGAACACCGGTGTCACAAGGACCGCACAGTTCCTTGACGACATCAAGAATCTCGGTTACGACCAGGCATTCAGGGCAGGTATCTCCTTCAACCTCGGTGACGTCATCATCCCGGCTGAGAAGGAGGAGCTCATCAACCAGGGTTACAAGCAGGTAGAGGACATCAGGAACAACTTCCTCTTCGGTAACATCACCAACAACGAGCGCTACAACAAGGTCATCGACCTCTGGACATCCATAGACAACAGACTCACCGGCATCGTGCAGAAGCAGATTTCCGCTGACCAGCAGGGATTCAACCCTGTCTACATGATGCTTGATTCAGGAGCCCGTGGATCGACCCAGCAGATCAAGCAGCTCTGCGGTATGCGAGGACTTATGGCAAAGCCTCAGAAGTCCGGTGCATCAGGAGCCGAGATCATCGAGAACCCTATCATCTCCAACCTTAAGGAAGGAATGACCGTGCTCGAGTACTTCATCTCCACCCACGGTGCCCGTAAGGGACTTGCCGACACCGCCCTCAAGACTGCTGACGCAGGTTACCTCACCCGCCGTCTCGTCGATGTGTCACACGACGTTATCATCAACGAAGAGGACTGCGGCACCCTCAGAGGTCTCATAGCGACCGCTATCAAGAACAAGGACGAGGTTGTCGAGTCTCTTGGTGAAAGAATCCTCGGACGTACATCCGTCCACGACATATTCAACCCTCTTACCGGTGAGATCATAATCAAGGCCGGCGAGGAGATCAGAGAGGCTACGGCCGACCTGATCGACCATCTTCCTATCGAACAGGTCGAGATCCGTTCCGTCCTCACATGCGAGTCCCGCAAGGGTGTCTGCGCAAAGTGCTACGGACGTAACCTCGCGACGAGAAGGATGGTCGAGAAGGGTGAAGTCGTCGGTGTCATCGCAGCACAGTCCATCGGTGAGCCTGGTACACAGCTTACGCTTCGTACCTTCCACGTCGGTGGTACGGCTTCCAGCACTGCAGCGGACTCTTCCATCGAGGCCAAGTACGACGGCAAGCTCGTCTTCGACGAACTCAAGACCATCCAGAAGGTTGGCGAAGACGGTTCTGTCACAGACATTGTCATCAGCCGTATGACCGAGGTCAGCATCATAGACGAGAACACGGGCATCACCTACTCACACTATGATGTCCCTTACGGATCCGCCCTCTACTTCAAGGACGGAGACCTCATCAAGAAGGGAGACCTCCTCTGCGAATGGGATCCGTACAACGCAATCACGATCGTCGAGAACACAGGTACGGTCAAGTTTGACAACCTCATCGAAGGTGTCACCTTCCGCGAGGAAGCCGCTGACGAATTCGCCATCAACAAGGACAAGGTCATCATCGAGTCCAGGGACAAGACCAAGAACCCTTCAATCATCATCGTTGATGACAAGGGCGACATGATCAAGCAGTACAACCTCCCTGTCGGCGCCCACCTCATCCCGAACAACGGCGACACTGTCAACGTCGGAGATGTCATCATCAAGATCCCTCGCGCCATCGGCAAGTCAAGCGATATCACCGGAGGTCTTCCACGAGTCACCGAGCTCTTCGAGGCCAGGACTCCTTCTTCACCTGCCTTCCTCTCCGAAATCAACGGCGAGGTCCACATGGGCAAGGTCAAGAGAGGTAACCGTGAGATTACCGTGAAGAGCAAGTCAGGAATGGAGAAGACATATCTCGTTCCGCTCACCAAGCAGATCCTCGTACAGGAGAACGACTACGTCAAGGCCGGAACCAGGCTTTCCGACGGCGGTGTCTCCCCTACCGACATCCTCAACATTCTCGGTCCGGTCAAGTCCCAGGACTACATCGTCAACGAGGTTCAGGCTGTCTACCGTCTGCAGGGTGTGAAGATCAACGACAAGCACTTCGAGATCATCGTCCGACAGATGATGCGCAAGGTCCAGATCACCAATCCTGGCGACACAGAGTTCCTTCAGGAGCAGCTCGTCGACAAGTGGGAGTTCATGGACGCCAACGACAACATCTTCGGCAAGTACTATGTCATGGATGCCGGTGATTCTCAGAGATACGCACAGGGCGACATCATCAACGCCCGCGAGATGAGGAACGAGAATTCTTCTCTCGAGCGTCAGGGTCTCAAGATGATGGCCACACGCGAAGCCTGCCCGGCTACCGCCAAGCTCATCCTCCAGGGTATCACCAGAGCGGCTCTCCGCACCAACTCCTTCATCTCTGCGGCTTCATTCCAGGAGACCACCAAGGTCCTCTCGGAGGCAGCCATCAGGGCAAGGGTCGACGACCTCGAAGGTCTCAAGGAGAATGTCATCAGCGGACACCTCATCCCTGCCGGTACCGGTCAGAAGGAGTTCCAGGACATCGTCGTAGGCGCGAAGAACGAATACGAACAGGAGATGAACGAGCTCTAGCAGAGTCTTTCATGAATATTATGACGAAAGGATGGCTCTTCAGCCACCCTTTCGTTTTTTGATATTGCGCGTACGAGAAAATGCCGTCATTGCAGGTCCTTCTCCGCCGTCGCTTCTCAGCGTCGCAGACCCTCGTTTCCCATAGGGGGTCTGCGACGGGTAGTTGAAAAGCATACCTGATTATCAATCACTTGCAAAACGGAGCGTCGCAGACCCCACACTCATTTCGGGGGTTTGCGACGCTGAAATATGAGCAAGGTCAATGAACTATCTTAACTTCGGAGGTTCATATTCTCCCATTGCGAGAGTTGACAGAACGCGCTTGAATTTTGAGAGATCATTATTTTTGAAATAATAGTGAGCAACTTTCTTATCGTCGCATCCTACTGACAAATTTGCCCACCAGGCATCTTCATCTGTTTCCAGCAGACCATATTTCATAAACACATTGAAAGTCTCTTCTGTCATAGGACAGGCAGCATCTTCCCAATAGAAGAGTTTGTCATTGACAATGATATACCTTGAAGGAAGACGGTCTTTAGTTGATTCGCCATAGAAATATGGTCCTCCAAATCCCGCAATTCCTACGGAGACGAGTCCTTCTATGACCTCGCCTTCTGCATTCCGCCAAATCGGACGGCCATGTTCATCCGGAGAAGAGTAGAGCGTCGACTTATGATGCACCTTGTCATTGAACCTCACGTGAAATGTCGAGTCCTTTCGAAACAACGAGCAGTGATTGGAAAAATCCTCTATGGCGATTCTGATAGCAGCGTCAGGTATGTCCGCTTCCGGGCAGCAGGTATGTTCCCGCATTGAAGAACAACCGACCACCAGAAACAGCAGGAAGGCTGACACGCATATTAATGTTTTATTAAAGTCAATCATATGTATATTCTTTTTTACCCGTATCCACGACTGTTGTCCATTTTCACCATTCACCGCACTGAGTCTGGCACCGTCCGCAAGATAGGAATATTCCGCGAGAGTAGAGCCGTTTCGGGGGATCTATTTCGTCAGCCCGATAGTGTTGTACTCCATGTCGAGCTCTGAGAGGCAGTCGTGGGTGACGTTGCCGTCGTTGCGGTCTCTTCTCCGTCATTGCGGAATGACCCGCAATCCCCTGAGCCGGAGGACAGGTAGTGAAATATCTCCGCCGTCGCTTCTCAGCGTCGCAGACCCTCATTTCTCTAAGGGGGTCTGCGACGGGCAGTCAAAACGTCCACCTGATTATCAATCACTTGCAAAACGGAGCGTCGCAGACCCCACACTCATTTCTGGGGTTTGCGACGCTGAAGCAGTATCGCTCATAATCAATAATGTCGGTTATCTTCCTTCTTGGGCAGATGATTGTTCATAATTTACGAGAGATTCATATGAATCCAGAATTGGATGCCCCCAATTCATTAAGTCGTATGGGACACGGAAGTAAAACAGATCATGAATTTCAGTCGCATAAGGTGTGTCATAGAAATCATCCCACAACTGGATATCGCTGTTCGGGCCAAGACATACAACACTATATGCATGCCCATCAGGATAATCCCGTAATTCGGTCTTTCGGACTTCCCCTTTGATTGGCGTAAGATATATCTTTACAGAGACTCCAATCTTTCTGAACTCTCGTGCACTGTTCTTTACATTATACTTGAACTGGCCGATTTGATGCCGATTGTCCTTGATGATCTTTGCTGGTAAAAGATTATCATAAGAATACTCCCATACGGTAAACTCTCTTTGAATGTTATTGAAATACCTGTGCACTTGAGTGGAATCAGAAATGCCGTAACAATCCAGAAACAATGGGGAAATGACAGCATTATTGAAATCGGTACTGTCTGTTACCTCAACGATCCAGCAGTAATCGAATACCTCTTTGCTTATCAGGTTCTTTTCCGAAAAAGTAATGACACAAAAATTTTTCGAAAACAAACTGCTCCATGACAGGCACAAGATTATTACAAATACAGCTTTTTTCATTCCTGAAAGCCTATAAAAAGTTTAATGTAAACCGAGAGAATGGTCGTTATTCGTGGCTGTCATATGAGGGCACACGGGTAAGTCGGCCGATAAGCAACAGACTGTCTCTGGAAACAAGTTTATACACTCTGGAGTCACCTGCACCCTTCTCTGGACCTCTTCCCAACAACTCAGGATGCTTCGTGTAAACATTGACGGAATCATCGTCAGACGCACAAAGGACAGATTCATTTATGGCTGAAAATGAATCCATATCCCTGTACTTTACTATCAGACGTTTCCCCAATACCTCCGTCTCTCCTTTCGTGGATATTCCATACAACTGCTTCAGGTCAGTTCTCCATGCGGTTCCGTTCGAGAAGTCGACAATAGTGTCCTTATTCTGATCCAGATAGACATATATTCTGAATATCTGAGGAAACTCCTGACTGTAACTGGAGGAAGACTTATCGCTGCAGGACATGATGTAACTGAGCAGCGAATCCTGAAGCACGGCACAGTTGAACACACTCTGATTATGGTCTGGAGTTCCCGTACCGGCATATTTGGACGAGTGGTGATTACATGAGAACAAGGTAAGTAATAAGAACATAGAAATGATAAGTTGTTTCATAACCGATATTATTTCATGAACGACGCACTCTGCTTCAGTATGATCAGAAGCAAACTTAAATAATTTAAATAGATCATCTGCCTTCTTGCTTTTTACCATAGCAGGCGTTGTTTCATTCTTCTTTGTGTATTGCGAGTTACTTAAGTTAAGTAAAGTAGATTCGTATGAAACCTGAATATAAGAATCAGAAACAATACCATCGTTATCGTTTTCTATGTTCCAGCGTGTTTCGTTTTAATCTTATCCCAAATTATTATCAAGACGAGAATAATAATAATGAACACAATAACATGTAGAAATAAACGCATACATGTTTGACATACCCAAATATGTCGGAAATACTTCAGGTTGCCGGCAATTTGAATCACATAAGCAGACTCCGGGTATTTATTTACAATGTCAAATGGAGTGCTGCCCCCGTCTTCATAGCGGATAATTATCGGTTCTCCGTTGCCTGATGGAAGAATCTCAACATAAACTGAATCCTTATCAAAAGCATAGGATCTGATTTCTTTAATAATGATTTCGTTGCCAGAATCCTTTGTCCCGATCGTGTTACCTGGTCCAACAAATAATGAACTGGCATTTTCATTTTTTAACTCAAATTCATATGGCCAGTCATAATTAAAGAACGGATAACATCCTCCTTTTGACTTGGCATTGAAAGGGCCCTTTTCATTGTTTATCCCGAAGTTGCAGCCTGTTTCAAGATATGCCAACAAACCTCCAGTGAACAGAAATCCAAGGCAGATGAACACTGCCAATATAATTTTGATTAAAATTCTCTTCGTTCTTTTCATAAGGTTTGAAACGTCCTCGCCAGAGCGGGCCTAATAGACGAAGCTCAGGCGGCCGAGCGGGGCGCTGTCGCCGGAGATGTAGTAGTCCATGATGTCATCCGGATGGGTGACGTTGTCTGCGACCTTGAAACTGAAGTGGACCGAATCCTTGGAGAGACCGAGGGACTCGACCGGGACTGTGACCTTGAGGACATTCCCCTTGCATGAATATGCAGCCTGACCGACAGTCTTCTTGCCTGAAGGAGTGATCCGCTCGACAGTCGTGGATCCGTTGACTGTAGGATAGCGGTTTATCACATAATCATATTCAAAGAACCTGTCCTTGGAGGAAGCAGTCTTCACCAGAATGTTCATCCACCCGAGATCACCGTTGGAATAGGCTGTGACAGGGTCGGCGGTGGTGATCTCGAAGACCACATCCTTGCCGTTATCGGTCACCTTGATCGAGACGATGTCGTTCCTGGCGGAGTTGTCGACAAACTGTTCCGAACCGTTGATGTTCCTGTAATCACGGACAAGGGCGTCGCCCTGAGGATCCAGATAGAATCCATCGTGCTGCGCCGCAATGCCGCATTCACCCTTGAACCGCTGGATGTTGTCGGCAAGCTGGACGTAGAAATTGTCACCGTAGCCGCCTTTCATCATCTCGATGTCACGAGAGAACTCCTCATTGAACTGATCGTAGAATTGCAGGTGACCATCGACCCTGAGTTTCAGAGCAGTCCATTCATTCCAGCCTGTGACGAAGACATTGTTGACCTTGTCGAGGTTGTCAAGGGCCGTCTTCCACTGGTTCTGGAAATTCAGGCCGTTTCTCTTCTCAGAATGGATGTTCTTTTCGAGGACTGCATCGTAACCGCGGCCATGGCAGTACAGAGTGTCGTTGAAACTTACCGTCACAGGAGAATGCTGGGCAACGGAAACTGAGATGACACCCCCGTCATGGATCTTCTGAGGATAGTCCCAGCTTATCCATGGGAAAGATTCCTGAGCGAACGGAGCATTCGGCCACTGAGATTCATGCACCTCGAAATATTCCTGCAGTTCTTTAGAGACTGGATCGCTGTCAGGCTTTTCCATGGATGACCTGTTCTTCTCCGTGACTCCTACGATAAGAGGTCTGCCATTCGGACAGAAGAACAGACCGTCCCATTTGCCGGACTTGAAATACTCATCATAGATGTTCTGGACAGTGTAGCCGGAGCGTGTGTTGGTGTAGAAGGCAACCTTAGGGACATCGAATCCCTGGTCGGCGAAATGGCGCAGACGGGCCAGAAGCGTGTTGACGACTTCCGGGAACCATACGGCATTGGTGGTGTCCATCATCAGATAGTCCACGCCGGCGTTCATGAGCAGCTCGATATGCCGCACAATGACCCATGGGTCGCGGCTGTCATAGTAGCCATACAGAGGTTCTCCCCAGTAGTGACCCTTGAAGTAAGGACTTTTTGGAGTGCCTTCAGGATTGAGAAGGTCCTCAGGAGCCTCCTTGAGGAGCTTGGTGTTGTCGAATATTGTCTCTGTGCTGTCCATAGTGTTGCACAGGAAATAGAATATTCCGACATATTTCCTGTCCTGGGCGGCAGAAGGCGCAAGGAAAAGGCAGAATGCCGCAACGGCGATAATTATCTTTCTCATTGTGAATATGATATAATAAGCGTGTCCTCAAGCCTCAAGGGCTTCAAGGACACGCAGATGATAATTGACTAATAGACGAAGCTCATACGGCCGACAGGGGCGCTGTCGCCGGAGATGTAGTAGTCCATGATGTCATCCGGATGGGTGACGTTGTCGGCCACCTTGAAGGAGAAATGGACATTGTCCTTTGACAGACCGAGCACCTTGACCGGTACTGTGACTGTCAGTTTGTTGTCCTTGCAGGTGTAACTTGCGCTGCCGACATTC
Organism: Bacteroidales bacterium; assembly: GCA_024398315.1. Lineage (GTDB taxonomy): Bacteria > Bacteroidota > Bacteroidia > Bacteroidales > UBA932 > Cryptobacteroides. The sequence continues at coordinate 3,472 of JAKSJH010000062.1, read as the reverse complement.
ATCTTGGATCCGCCCATGAACGCCTCGACAGAAGTCTTTCCGCCGGAGGCAGGCTGACGGTTGATGACATAGTCATATTCAAAGGATTTGTTTGCAGAACGGTCCACCTTGAGAAGGATATTCATCCAACCGTTGTCACCCTTCTTGTACTTGGTGATCTTGTCAGCGGTCTCTACCTCGAAGACGATGTTCTCCGCATCATTGGAAACCTTGACGGAGACGATGTCGTTGCGGCCTGATTTGTCGATGTACTTCTCGGAACCATCGAAGTTCTTGAAGTTCCTTTCAAGGATGTCCCCTTCCGGATCACGGTAGACACCGTGCTGGGCAGCGACTCCGCACTCGCCCTTGAACCACTGGATGTTGTCGGCGAGCTGCATGTAGAAGTTGTCGCCGTAGCCGCCCTTCATCATCTCGGCGTCACGGGAGAACTCCTCGTTGAAGAGATCCACAAAGATAGTCCCTTCCCTGTTGCGGAGCTTGAGAGCAACCCACTCGTTCCAACCGGTGACGAAGACATTGTTGACCTTGTCCTTGTTCTCGAGGGCTGTGTTCCACTGGTTCTGGAAGTTGTGGCCCTTGCGCATCTCAGAATGGAGATTCTTTCCGAGGACTGCGTCATAGCCGCGGCCGCGGGTGGTCAGAGTGTCGGAGAAGAGGACCTTCTCGACTGAATGCTGTGCGACGGAGACAGAAATGACTCCGCCCTCATGGATCTTCTGAGGATAGTCCCAGCTCATCCAAGGGAAAGCCTTCTCGTCGAAAGCTGCGTTAGGCCACTGGGATTCGTGGACATCGAAATACTCCTGCATCTCCTTTGAGACATAGTCCATGTTGCCCTGCTGGTCGCTGGACTTGTTGTTCTCGGTGGAGCCGATGATGAGCGGCTTGCCGTTCGGACAGAAAAAGAGGCCGTCCCACTTGCCAGGCTTGAAGAAAGTCTCGTAGATCTTCTTGACGGTGAAGCCGGAACGGGTGTTGGTGTAGAATGCGACCTTCGGCACATCGAAGCCCTGGTCGGCGAACTTCTTCAGGCAGTCGAGCAGATTGCTGATGGCCTCAGGATACCACACGGCATTGGTGGTGTCCATCATCAGGTAGTCGATGCCGGCGTTCATCAGAAGCTCGATGTGACGGGTGGCGACCCATGGGTCACGGCTGTCGTAGTAGCCGTAGAGAGGTTCTCCCCAATAGTGATACCTTCCGGCCGGACTCTTAGGGGTTCCCTTGACGCTCCAGAGATCTTCTGGAGCCTCTTTGAGAAGTTTGGTGATGTCGTAGATTCCATCCTGCTGTTCAGGGTGCTGACCCTGCCAGATGAAATAGAATATTCCTACATACTTCTTCTGACCGCCGTTCTGGGCGGAGAGAGGAGCGGCGAGCATGAAGGCTGCTGCCAGAAGGATCATCAACTTTTTCATACTATATGGTATTTGGGATTAGCAGTGCGGAACCTGGATTATTTCCAGGTTGACTTGAAGGTGTACTGTCCGGAGCCGACTTCCTTAGGAGTGACTCCCTTGGCAGATGGAACATAGACGGTAGCGGTGGTTCCGGCAGGGATTGTCACATCGAGGGTGACATTGCGGCCCTTCTTGTGCCATGCGCTGCGGATCTTGCCCTTCACGGTGTTCATCTCGCCCTCGGCGAAGTCGAGGTCATCGATGATGTAAGGCTTGATGATGAAGTGCTCGAAAGCCGGATGCTCGAACTCAGGGTTGATGCCGGCGAGGTACTTGTAGAACCAGGAGCCGATCGATCCCATCATAGGATGGTTGTGAGAGTTCATGGCATCTCCGGTCAGGTACTCCCATCTCTCCCAGAGAGTGGTGGCGCCGTTGGCAAGCATGAAGCCCCAGCCTGGGTAGGTGGTCTGGGTTGCAACCTTGTAGGCCACGTCAGCATGGCCGTATTCGGTCAGCATCTCCATCAGGTACTTGGTGCAGAGGTTACCGGTGGTAAGGTGGTAGTCGTGAGCCTTGACATCCTCGACGAGATTGTCGACAACCCTCTGGATGTTCTTCTCAGGAACGATGCCGAGGAAGAGGGCGAATGCGTTGGCTGACTGGTTGTTGGTGCCATAGCCGCCTGCGGACTCATCCCAGTACTCGCGGTTCATTGCAGCTGCAACTTCCTCAGCCATAGCCTTGTACTTGGCGACCTCGGACTTGCGGCCGGCGACCTCGGCCATCTGGGAGAGGATGGTGGCGCAGTAGTAGAGATAGCCGGATGAGATATAGAGTCCAGGAGTGTACTTGGAGACACCGCTGTCAGGATGTACCAGGAATTCCCTAGGAGGGCACCAGTCACCGTAGTAGCTGTAGTTGACGATACCGTTGTCGGTGCGTGAGTAGAGATAGTCGACCCAGCCCTTCATGTTGTCGAAACCGTCGACGATGAGGTTCTTGTTGCCATAGAACTTGTAGCTCTCGTAGGCGAAGAGCAGGAAGCTGGCGCAGACCGGATCGGCAGGTCTTGCTCCGAAACGGAAAGGAGCGACGCAGGTGATCGTACCGTCCTCTCCCTGAGTGTCACAGATGTCGTGGAAGAACTTAGGGAAGAAGTTGGACATGTCGAAGTTGAAGGCGGCGATGTAGAGGCTGACGGTCAGGTCGTTGAGCCATCCCATGCGCTCATCCCTCTGAGGGCAGTCCGTAGGGACGCTGTGGAGGTTGGAAGCCTCGGTGTTGACGACCATCGTGTTGATGTCGTTGAGAAGCTGGTTGCTGCAGTTGAATGAAGAGATCTTCTCAACTGCCGAGCGGACCACCTTTATCTGCACGTCATCGATGGCAGGAGCCTTCTTGAGGCCCTCGATCTGGACGAAACGGAATCCGTGGTAGGTGAACTTCGGCTCCCATGTCATCCTGGCATCGTCAGCAGGGATGAAGCTGTCCTTAGCCTTGGCGTTGCGGAGGTTGTCCTGATTGACAAGACCGTTCTCCCTGACTGTCTCGGCATAGCTGAGGGTGACCTGCTTTCCGCCCATGCCCTCGACTGAGAGAGAAGCCCATCCGGCGAGGTTCCTTCCGGCATCAACGACGTAGACACCCGGCTCAGGCTCGCTGATTGAAGCTGGAGCGAAGGAGTCAACGACCTTGATAGGCTCCACCTGCTGGGAGACCATCTTTCCGACAGGCTCGTCAGTGTTGTAGGCGAATCCCCAGACCTTGTTCATCAGACCGGTAGGACGATATGGCTGATAGAGCTCAGGATTCTCTTCACGGCCGTCATAGATCTCACCGTCATAGACTGTTGAATACATGGTCGATCCGGTGGTGATGGATCTCATGTCACCGGCAGTGAGTGCGGCCTGTGTGCCATCCTCGAAGAGGACATGCATCTGCATGCGGAGTTTAGGGGATCCGTACCAGCCGGGAGCGACAGCCACGACAATGGTGTTGGCCTCCTCTGTGAAGCAGTCGGAGACATCATAGGTGGCATAGTAGATAGTCTTGCTGTAGGTGGCCTG
>JAKSJH010000061.1 GCA_024398315.1 Bacteroidales bacterium | reverse complement strand
TGCAGTCCTGTCTATGGCCGGGGAGAATGCTCCTGAGATTGAAGCTGTCCTTTCCGCTTTCAAGGGGGACCGGAATCGAAGCCGCACCGCCAGGTTCCTGATCCGGAACATGGTGGGGAAAAGAACACTGGACAACTCATCCGTTGCGGGCAATCAGAGAGTGTATGATGCACTGGTGGCATATAAGAAAACGCACGGCGGTTCCTATGGAGACACTGGTTATTACGATGTGGCCGACAGTCTCGAAGCGCTCTTCGGCAAACCGGAACTGAATACTTCATTCTCTTACGATCTCAGGACTCTCAAATCGGATTTTCTTGTGCGCCACATAGACGAATCCGTAAGCGCCTGGGAATCGTCTGCTTGGAAGGAGCAGGTCCCTTTCAAGACGTTCTGCCGCTACGTCCTCCCTTACCGCGAAGGGGACATCTGGTGGAAAGATGCCAGGGCCTATTTCCGAGAGAAATATGCCGATTCCTCCGCCGTCTGGAACACTCTCGGACTCTATGAGGCTGCGTCGAGAATCGAGGCGGCTGTACGGACAGGTTTCTACGAGGATGGTCAGTTCTTCATGGAGCATCCCTATCTCTCTCCGACTAGTTTTGAGAACACACTACATGCTGGGGTCGGGGTGTGCCATGATGTCAACTCATTGGTGATTGCAGCACTTCGCTCCTTTGGAATCCCAGCTGCAATGGACATGGTTACATACTGGGGAAACTCAAACAACAGCCACTTCTGGACTGAAGTCATCGGATCTCCGTCCAAGGGCCTTTACGACAACAGCCAGCTGGATTTCCATTCGGTAGACGAGGAGGTGGTCAATGATTCTTTCTGGTTCAAGATGGTCCTTCCGGCGGACACCACCGGTGTCCCATCTGAAGTTGAACTCAGGAAGACCCGTACCGTCCCGAAGATCTACAGGACCGGCTATGAAATCAATCTGAAACCGGTCCGCCGCCGTGCAGGCGAGACCATGCCGTCTCTCTTCTCGGAAATGACCAACACTGACATCACATCCCATTATGTTGTCACCAGAGACGTGACTCTCGACCTTAACCTCCCTGTCCGTAGCAGATACGCCTACCTGTGCTGTTATGTTCCTGACCATGCCGGTTGGATTCCTGTCGCCCAGGGGAGGGTGAGATTCGGCAAAGCCCGCTTCAAGGATGTCGGAGTGAACGTCCTTCTCGTTCCGGGAATAATGTATGACGGCTACCTGGAAACTTGCGGTTCTCCTTTTGTCCTTGGCCGTTCCGGCGAGGTGATGAATATGGACGCAGATGAATCGTCGACAACCAGCGCCACCCTTTTCTCGAAGGTTCCTCTGCGCACCAACTTCGCCTACTACGCCATGGTCATGCGGGGTGACAGGATCCTTGCATGCAGCAGAGCCGACCTGTCGGACACTGTTTGTTTGGCCTCCGTGGACAGCGTCCCTTACTATTCCCAGGACATATTCCTTGACAGACCGGTGACTGCCAGCAAGATAATCTACAAGACCGATTCTTCGCCGCTCAAGTTCATAGCAGGGCTCGACTGCTTTGAGACTGGTCCTGACGGAGAGAAGACTCTGATTGAAGGCAGACCGTTCGGCAATCCTTGCCTTTCGAAGTATCCTCTTTCCAACGTCTTTGATGGGAATCGGGAATCCTATGCCTTTTTTGACAGGTCGGAAGGGAAACCGGACTACATCGGTCTGGACTTCGGCAGGCCCCGTCGGATTTCTTCTTTGACGTACTGCCCTCGCAACGACGACAACGCCATAGTCCCGGGCGAGGATTACGAACTCTTCTACTGGAAAGACGGCTGGTGCTCCCTTGGCCGCCAGAAGGGCGGTGCCGACAGGCGCCTGCACTACTCGAACATCCCCTCGGGAGCCCTGCTTCGCATCCACAACCACACCCGCGGCAAGGAGAACCGTCCGTTCACAATTGAGGACGGAATCCAGGTCTGGTGGTAGATAATCCGGAATTTTTCGTATATTGTGAAGACTATGTTGAACAGACCTTTCTTTCGGATTGACAAGGGGCTGGGGCGCCTTTCCTGCGCGTTGGCCATCATTGCGATGACTGTGTGTCCGGGTCGTGCCCAGCAGCGGACGATGACCCTCGAGGAGGCCGTGAAGACTGCACGTTCGCAGTCGGTCCAGGCGCTTCAGGCGAAGCATTCGTTCGTCTCCACCTACTGGGCCTACAGGTCCTATCTGGCCAGCAGGCTGCCGTCGCTCAATCTCTACGGCAACCTGATGAACTACGACCGTTCCCTGACCCTGCTTCAGAGCTACGAGGACGGAACATTCCGCTATGCCAGCACCTACAACCTCCAGAACAGCCTCGGCCTCCAGCTCGCCCAGAACGTGACCTGGACAGGAGGCCGTCTCTACCTCTACTCAGACCTCTCCCGCATCGACCAGTTCGGCAGCTCCAGTACCCTGACCTGGTACTCCCAGCCTGTCACTGTCAGCTATGTCCAGCCTCTGTTCGCCTACAACCAGTTCAAGTGGGACAAGCTTATCGAGCCTAAGGAATATGAGCGCGGCAAGCGCATCTACATCGAGGCGATGGAGCAGCTGACCATCGAGACGGCGGGAGCCTACTTCGCCCTCATCGAGGCCGCCAGGAACCATGAGGCGGCCAAGGCCGACTGCGACAACACCGCCACGATGCGCGCAGTGGCCGAAGAGAGGATGAAAGTAGGAAGCGTGACAAAGGACGAGTATCTGACGCTTGAACTCCGCTCGATCAACGACAGCATCAAGATAGGCGAGACGCTTGTGACCATGAGGGAAGCCCAGATGAGACTCAACTCCCTCCTCGGTTACGATGAGTCGGTCGAAATCGAACCTGTCATCGAGGATGACCTTCCGGACATTGCGATGGACTATGAAATGGTCGTGGACAAGTGCATGAAGAATTCCACCTTCTCCCTTAACAACGAGATCAGCGAACTTGAGGCCGCTTCCGCCGTTGCCAGGGCGAAGGCCGACAGGGGAGTGTCCATGAGCCTCAACGCTCGTCTCGGACTGTCCCAGACCGGAGCCGACATGCCTTCGGTCTACAAGGACCTCCTGAACCAGGAGGTTGTCGGGGTGACGTTCAGCGTTCCGATCTTCGACTGGGGCATGGGCAGGGGCAAGGTCCAGAAGGCGAAAGCCGCCCAGGAGGTGGTGAAGGCGCAGACCCTTCAGAGCGAGAACGACAACAGGAGGAAGCTCTTCGTCGCGGTCGGACAGTTCAACAGCCAGAGGCAGCAGTGCATCGCATCGAAGAAGGCCATGGCGGTTGCTGCGGAAAGATATATGCTCGTGATGGACAAGTTGCGCCACCGTGACCGAACTGACAGACGCGCAGAACGACAATGAGAACGCCCGCACCAAGTACATCACTGACCTGGGCAACTACTGGAACTACTACTTCACTCTCAGATACTACACACTCTACGATTTCGTGGCCCGCAGGGACATCGACATCGACGTGACAGAAATGATTGATTAGAAAATGAATACGACAAGAATACAGGCTCTCTGGCCTCTTTGCCTCTGTCTGGTGCTGGCAGTGCCTTCATGTTCCCGCAACGGGAAGCAGGACAACGGTGCGGATGCCATCGAGGAGATGGTCAGGATGGACTACGAAACACAGGTCAACGAGGTCAGCGTTATGACCCTCAGGAAGTCTGATTTCCATCGTCAGCTTCTTTCCAACGGCACTCTCTGTGCATCAAGGAAGGCTGCTGTCCAGTTCGGCACATCCGGCAGGATCGGGGAGCTGAACGTGAAGAACGGCGACCGTGTGGGACAGGGGAGCGTCATGGCCAGGCTTGATCGTCCGGACCTCGACATCGCCCTCGAATCGGCACAGCTGGCCCTTAAAAGGTCTGAACTGGACCTCTCCGACTTCCTCGCCGGCCAGGGTTACAAGGTTGGTGACACCACCTCCGTTCCTGCTGATCTGCTGGAGACCGGCAGGATACGCTCCGGCTACAGCTCTTCGCTCAACCAGCTGGCCTCAGTCCGCAACGACCTTGAAGGCACCGTCCTCAAGGCTCCATTCTCCGGCCGTGTGGCGGATCTTGCCTCAAAGAAGTTCGACAACTATTCTTCCGGACCGTTCTGCACCATCGTGGACGACAGTTCTCTCGATGTGAATTTCACAGTCCTTGAGTCTGAATATTCATTCCTCTCCCCGGGCCTCCCGGTTACGGTCAAGCCATATGCCGACCAGAAGAAGGAATATTCCGGAACCATCACCAGCATCAACCCGTCCGTGGATGAGAAGGGACAGGTCACTGTGACAGCCCGGGTCCGCAACGACGGGTTCCTCATCGACGGCATGAGCGCCAGGGTCATCGTCGAGCGCAGCATTCCTGACCAGCTCGTGGTGCCGCGCAGCGCAGTCGTCATCAGGGACAATCTCGAGGTCCTCTTCAAGTGCTCGCCGGAAGGACGGGCCCAGTGGACTTACGTGACCATCCTTTACTCCAACGGTGATTCCTATGCGGTCGAGGCCAACAAGGACAGGTACGCATCCCTTGAGGAAGGGGATGTCGTGATCGTCTCCGGCAACCTGAATCTGGCCGACAACTCCGAGGTCAAGGTGAACAATTGACGAGATGCTTAGGAGAATAATCGACAGGCCTGTAGCTGTGACGATGGTGATGCTCGCTGTCGTCGTACTCGGCATTGTCAGCATCCGGCTCCTGCCGGTGTCCTTGATTCCGGATGTGTCCATCCCATACATCACTGTGCAGACTTCCTCTCCGGGAATGTCCGCGAGGGAGGTCGAACAGTCCCTGCTCAGGCCTCTCAGGCAGCAGCTTGTCCAGATGAACGGTCTCCAGGACATGTCCAGCGAAGCCAGGGACGGGAGCGGCTCCATCAAGCTGACTTTCGACAACGGGGCCGACATGGACTATCTCTTCATAGAGGCCAACGAGAAGATAGACAGGGCGATGTCGTCCCTGCCTGACGTCCAGCGCCCGAAGGTGATGAAGGCCAGCGCCACTGATCTTCCGGCGTTCTTCGTCAACATCACCGGTGACGCTCCTTCAGCAGGTTCGGACGCTTGGGCCAACTGCCTTCCGGACTCTTCGTTCTTCCCTGTGGGGCAGGGCTTCGCAAGCATGAGCCGTTTCGTCCAGGATGTCATCGCACGTCGTCTGGAGCAGCTTCCGGAGGTTGCGATGGTGGACATCACCGGTCTGGTATCGGATGAGCTCATCATCATTCCTGACGAGGAGAAGCTGCGTCAGGCGGACATGACTATCGATGACCTGGAGACTGCCGTGAGGTATTCGGACATCCGGCTCGGCTCTCTCACGATCCGTGACGGAGAGTACCGCTATGACGTCAAGTTCGACACCCGCTCCACTTCCGCCAAGGACATCGCTTCGATCTGGATCAACTGGAACGGCCGTCTGATGCAGGTGGGGGACCTCGCACAGGTCTTCGTCCATCCTGCCGGAAGGGACGGTCTGGTGCGTTCCGACGGCGAGGACGCCGTCTGCCTTGCCGTTGTGAAGCAGAGCGATGCGCGCATGGCTGACCTCCGCAAGGCAATGTCGGCGCTGACTGACAATTTCGCCGCTGAATATCCTTCCCTCCGGTTCAAGGTCACCAGGGACCAGACAAGGCTCCTTGAATATTCAATCAACAGCCTCCTTAAGAACATCATACTTGCAGTCCTTCTGGCCTGTCTTGTCATAGTCGTCTTCATGAGGGACCTCCGTTCGCCTCTGCTGGTCGCCCTCTCGATCCCGGTGTCGCTGGTCTTTTCGATGCTGTGCTTCCATCTCGTCGGGATGAGCATCAACATCGTCTCCCTCACCGGCCTGATCCTCGGAGTGGGAATGATGACGGACAACACGGTTGTCCTCATCGACAACATCACCGCCAGGTGGATCTCCGGAGACGACCTCAGGACCGCCGTGGTGGAAGGAACGAAAGAGGTGATGGGACCGATGTTCAGCTCCATGCTGACGACCTGTGTCGTGTTCATCCCGCTGGTGTTCATGAACGGCATGGCCGGTGCCCTGTTCAAGGACCAGGCCCTCTCAGTCACGATAGTCCTTCTTACGAGCTATGTGGTGACCGTCACAGTCATCCCCGTCTTCTACTACTGGTGGTACAAGGGCAGGGAAAGATACACTCCTTCCCGTCTTCTGCAGCGTCTGGACCTCACTCCTCATCTGCTGAAGTGGGACGAGCGCTGGATGAAGTCCTCTTTGAAACACAAGCCTCTGTGCTGGGGCCTTCTGGGAATATCCGCCATTGCTGCTGCGGCCGCCATCGCCTGGCTTCCTAAGGAAAGGCTGCCGGAGATGACCCAGACCGACGCCATACTCAGGATCGACTGGAACGAGAGCATCCCGCTGGAAGTCAATTCTGAAAGGGTCCGTTCGCTTGAGACCCTCCTTGACGGGAAGGCCTCACAGGTGACTTCTCTCGTCGGTTCCCAGCAGTTCATCCTTGAACACACCCCGGACCAGAGCCTCTGCGAGGCGTCTGTCTATTTCGACTGCGGCGACGCTGCCTCTCTCTCCGAGGCCGAGAAGATACTTTCCGAGACACTGGCCGGGGAATATCCTCTTGCGACATTCTCGTTCGCCGCATCCGGCAATGTCTTCGACATGGTCTTCGGCGGCTCTTCTTCGTCCGAACTGACCGTACGTCTCCTGCCGACAGGCGGCAGGGAAGTCAAGGTGGAGACAGTCAGACCTCTCCTTGCCCAGTTACGCAGCAGGCTTCCCGGTGTGCGCATCGACGAACCAGCCTTGCAGACTGACGTGCTTTTCCTTGCGGATCCTGAGTTGATGGCCCTCTACGGGGTCTCTTCTTCCGATCTCGCTTCCGCCCTCGGCAACGCTCTCAACGGCAACACTCTCCTGAACATCGTCCAGGGCAGCAGGACCCTTCCTGTGGTTCTGGGCACTGACAAGGGCGACATCCGCAGGATTCTCGACGAGGTCCAGCTGGATGTGAGGGACAGGAACGGAATGGCATATTCAATCCCGGCCTCCTCTCTGATGAAGCAGACTTTCATCGAGGATTTCAAGACTCTTGTGGCCGGTCAGGACGGCGCTTGCTACACTCTGAATCTGGACATTCCGGCCCGGTCTGTTCCGTCCGCCGTCTCCGCTGTCAGGGAGGTCGTCCGCAACGACGGTCACTATGAGGCTGCATTCTCCGGTTCCTGGTTCTCGGGCAGAAGACTCGCAGGTGACATGTTCTGGGTCCTTCTTGTGGCTCTCGGCCTCCTCTACCTCATCCTGGCGTCCCAGTTCGAGTCGCTCGTCCAGCCGCTTGTCATCCTTTCCGAGATTGTGATCGACATAGCTGTCTCCCTGCTGGCTCTTGCCGCTTTCGGAATATCTCTCAACGTGATGTCGCTGATCGGTCTTGTCGTCATCACCGGTATCGTCATCAACGACTCCATCCTCAAGGTCGACACGATCAACAGGCTTCGCCGCAGCGGCATGGTTCTCGACAATGCCGTCCTGGAAGCCTCATCAAGGAGGATGAAGGCCATCCTGATGACTTCGCTTACGACCATCCTCGCCGTCTGTCCTTTCCTGAGCAGGGGTGACATGGGGTCCGACCTGCAGTACCCGATGTCCGTCGTGATCATCGTGGGAATGACGGTGGGTACTCTCGTCAGCCTCTTCATCGTTCCTGCTCTCTATCATTCTATCTACAATGGCAGGAAAGGTTGACAGGCTGTCTCCGTTCTCGGTGGTCCTTCTGATGGCCGCCCTTTCTCTGGTGGGCCTTCTGTCCCTCCCGAGGCTGAACGTTCAGTATCTGCCGAACAATGAGGGAAGAAGCCTTTCGGTCGCATATTCCTACCCTGATGCTTCGTCGGAAGTGGTTGAGTCTGAGGCTACTTCCAAAATCGAAGGAGCCCTTGCCCAGTTGAGCGGCGTGACGGACATCAGTTCCATTTCCGGCAAAGGTGCCGGACGTGTCTCCGTTTCTTTCAGGAAGGGGACAGACATGGCCGCAGCCCGTTTCGAGGTCGCATCTGCAATCAGGAACGTGCGCTCAAGTCTGCCGAAATCCATCTCCTATCCGGTTGTCTCGATGTCCGAGGGACGCAGCCGCTCGAACCTCGCCTACAATGTCAACGGCGCCCTTCCTTCCAGCGAACTGGCCTCCTACCTGCGGGACCATGTGGTGGGACGGCTTTCCTCCGTCCCGGGTGTTGACAGGGTCGACGTGTCGGGTGGAGAACCTTACCAGTGGACGATCACCTTCGATGCCGACAAGGCAAGGGAGGCGGGTGTGACATCCGATGACATCGCCGTTGCCTTCAACTCCTATTACGGCTCCTCTATCCTCGGAATGGCCCGTTCGGACAGCCTGAGGATGAGGGTCATGCTCCGCGAGGACAGTACGGAGGATTTCGGAGCCATCCCGGTGAAGAACTCCGAAGGACGGGTCATCCATCTTGCAGACCTGGCTACCTGGCGCTACGAGGAATCCGAGCCGTCCTACTATTTCAGGATCAACGGTCTCAACACGGTCAACCTGGTCGTGGGAATAGCCTCGACATCGAATCTCCTGGCCACCGCCTCGGCTGTCAGAAGCACGATGGAGGAGATAAAGAAGTCCTTCCCTCCGCAGATCTCCGCCTCGCTTCAGTACGACGCCTCGAATTACGTTTCCGGTGAGATCTCCCGTGTGCTCAAGAGGACTCTCTTCTGTGTGCTGATCCTGCTGCTCTTCGTATTCCTGACCACCTTCTCATGGAGGTACCTGCTGATGGTTGTCTCGACCCTTGCGGTCAACATCCTGACAGCTCTTGCGATATATTCATTCTTCGGTGTTCCGATCCACATCTACACCCTTGCGGGAATCACGGTCTCGCTGGGAATCGTGATCGACACGACGATAGTGATGATCGACCACTACGCCTCCTTCCGTGACCGGAAGGCTTTCCCGGCCGTGCTCTCGGCTGTCGCCACCACTATCGGAGCCCTCCTGATGGTCCTCCTCCTGCCTGACGAAGAAAAGGCCAATCTTTCTGACTTCATCTGGGTCATCATCACAGGACTGGCCCTCTCCCTTCTGGTCACCTACCTCTTCATCCCGGCCTTGATGGAATATGTCTCTCCGGGAGGTTCGTCCCGGCTTATGTCTGTCAGGAGAAGAAGGAGAATCGTCCGCCGCAACCAGCGGTACGGGCGCTACATCGGCTGGGGAGTCCGTCACAGGTGGGTCTACGTGCTGGTCTTCATCATCGCTTTCGGAATCCCTCTCTGCGTGCTGCCCCAGCCGTTGGAGGAAAGGGAGAGGCCAGCAGCAAGCAAGTCCCGTCTTTTTGTCGACAAGATTGTCAGCTGGAAGCCGTATGCTGAGAACAGGTACGTTCTGGACAGGATCCTGGGCTCGTCATTCGGCGCTTTCTACCGTGCTCTTGACAGGTCTAACTTCTACCGCCAGCCTCAGGAGAAGGAACTCAGGATCAGCGCCGGGATGCTGGAAGGAACCACTGTCCACCAGCTGAATGACGTGATGCGCGCCATGGAGAACTATCTCTCCCAGTTCGACGGAATATCCACCTTTATCACCAGCATCTACGACTACGACGACGGCTCGATCACAGTCCGCTTCAAGCCGGAGGTCGCTGACACCGATTTCCCGGCACAGCTCAAGGCCGAGGTCACCAGGATGGCCATCAATTTCGGAGGAGCCAACTGGACCGTCTCTGGAATAGACGACAACTACTTCAACAACAACATCGTCACCAACCAGAAGAGCAACCGCATCGCCCTCTCCGGCTACAATTACGCCCAGCTCCGTGAATATGCCGAAGTCCTTCTTGACTATCTTTCCAAGAGCAAGAGAGTGAAGGATCCCGAAATCTGGTCCGGCGGATGGTACGGCTATCCGACGACCGAGTTCGTCCTGGACTACGATTTCGAGAGGATGAATGCCGCCGGGGTGAACCCATATCTGTTCTATGGGGCTCTCACACAGCCGCTTTGCGAGTACCCTGTGGGGGGCAGGGAGATGGAGTCCGGAGTGGTCTCCGTCGTTCTCAAGTCTTCAGATCTGGAGAAACATGACCTGTGGCATGTGCTCAATTCACCTGTCGGCATCGGCGACCGTGAGGTCACGCTGTCCGAATTCGGCAGCATCACCAAGAAGAAGAGCGGTATCGACATCGTCCGTGTCAACCAGTCATATGAGATCTATGTGTGCTACGACTTCCTGGGCAGCTACGAACTGGAGAGGAGGCACACGGCCGCTGCCATCAAGTACATGAACGGTGAGATCCTTCCGGTAGGCTTCAAGGCCAGGAGCGGCTGGGGAGGATGGCAGGAAGGGGCCAGGCAGAGGTATGCCTGGCTGATATTCCTCATCATCGCTGTCATCTACATGATCCTTGCGATGACTTTCGAATCGTTCCGGTACCCGCTCCCGGTCATATTCATGATTCCTGTCTCCTTCATCGGTCTCTTCCTTGTGTTCGGCCTTTCCAACCTGTCCTTCGACCAAGGTGGATTCGCGGCTCTGGTGATGCTGAGCGGCCTTGTGGTCAACGCCGGCATCTATCTGGTCACCACCTACCAGGACCTGCTTTCGCAGCATGGCTGCAAGTCAGGAGTCAGCCTCTATGTCAAGGCTTTCTCAAGGAAGATCACTCCGATTCTCCTGACTGTCGTTTCGACCGTCCTCGGTCTCATCCCGTTCCTTTCTGACGGTCCTGAGGAGGTCTTCTGGTTCGACTTCGCCATCGGCACAATCTGCGGCATGTGCCTGTCGGTCGTGGCCATCTGGCTTGTCCTCCCGGTCTTCACCGTCAAGCGCCGCTGACCATATTCGGCACCGTTTTACAAAAACGCAGTGCGAGACGGGATGGAGCGAAGCGGAAGGCACCGGAGCAGACTCCAATCAGCAGCTTGCGGATTCTGCTACTCGGCGTTCTTGCACCAGCGGTCGAGCCAGTCGTAGACGTTCCTGTGCCAGAAGAGGGAGTTCTGAGGCTGGAGGATCCAGTGACATTCTTCCGGGAAGATCACAAGCTTTGACGGTACACCCATCATCTGGGCGGCGTTGAATGCTGCCATTCCCTGCTCGTACGGGATGCGGAAGTCCATCATGCCGTGGATGCAGAGAATAGGTGTGTTCCACTTGGTGATGTTGCAGGACGGGTCGGAAGCGTAGTGACGCTGTGCGAGGGCTGTTGTGGCGTAAGGAGCGCCTGCCTGCTGCATCCCTCCGAATGTGATGCCGTCACCCTTCGGACCTGTCTGACCAGGTTCGTAGGCATATTCAGCAAGACCGCCTCCGTCCCAGTTGGCGAACCAGGACTCCTCGGTGGTGAACCACATCTGCTTCTCGTTGAATATTCCGGCGTGGGCGATGAAGCAGTCATAGAGCCCGTCGTGCAGGCCTTCGAGCATGTAGGCTGAATAGCCGCCGTAGGACGCACCGACGCAGGCGAGCTTGCCGACGTATGGCTTGCTCTTGAGCCAGCGGCCTGCGCAGAGGTAGTCCTGCATGTTGAGTCCGCAGTAGTCGCCGCTGATCTGCTCCTTCCATTCCTGGCCGAAGGC
>JAKSJH010000060.1 GCA_024398315.1 Bacteroidales bacterium | reverse complement strand
GGAGATCTTCTTGAAGGCGTCGGCGCTCTCGACCATCTTGGAGACGAGGGCGTTGTTGGTGACCTTGAGGGTCTTGAGACCGCGGCCCTTGCGGCTGAGGATGGCGCGGAGGGCAGGGACAACCTCGGTGACGCACTCGCAGACAGGAGCCTCGCCCTCAGGGAGAGCCTCGGCCTTTGCCTCGAGCTTCGCGACGATTCCGGCGTAGATCTCGTCGATCTTCTCAGGAGAGTCGGCGCCTACGAAGACACCATGGTTCTGAAGGAATATGACTGAAGGCTCGCAGCCCTTCTGAGCCTTGTAGGCCTGGATGCGGTCATAGACTTTCTTGAAGAGGGTGTAGCCCGGGTCGGTATATTCAATGTAGAGGGCCTCTGGGAAGAGCTCCTTGCAGGTCGCTTCAGCGTTTGCTGAGCACATCACACCGTTGACGAGGGTAGGATGTGTGTGGACGATGTAGGCTGCGCTCATCGCATTGTGGAGAGAGGTCTCCACTGAAGGACGGCGGTTCTTGGTGATGCACGCTGCGGCGAGGTCGTTCTTGACCTGCTCTTCACGCTCTGCGGTGTCGCTGCTGTAGACCTTCTCACCCATAGGGTTGAGGAGCGAGCGGTCGAGGACTGCGAATCCGTCCTCGGTGATTGTAGCCATCGCGAAGCCGCTGGCCTTCACCCAAAGCTTCTCGGCGTTCTTGTAGGATGTGTTTCCGCCACCTGCGATGACGAACCTAGGATCTGAACCGTACTTCTGTGAGACGGCTACGAGATTTTCGATTTCTTTCATGATTATATGAATATGTTTTAAAATTTCACTGTCTTCTGGATGAGCTCGTCACCGGCGTCGATGGAGTCGAGACCGGCCTGATGGGCTGCAACTGCGCATGCGCCGCGGTAGTTGATCTCGCGGAGCTTCTCGCTGAGGCACTCTGCGTCGCGGGTGCGGAGCTTCACAGGCTCCATTGCAGGAGTGTTGTGCTCGGAACCGAAGGTGACGACGAATCCCTCGTCCTCAAGGTAGCCTGCGTACTGTTCGAGAACTGCGGTGGTGTTGCGGGTCGTGATGAACTCGACTGACTTGAAACCGCGCTTCTTGAGAGTGTCGCAAGCCTTCATGAGGTCGCCCTCGAAATCAGTGAAGTTGCCCTTCGCGTCATCGGCGAGGAACGGATAGGTAGGGATACCGCCAGCAGCCTCGATGATGGTCTGGACCGTGGTCATAGGAAGGAATGCCTTAGGGTCCTCAGGGACGAATGCTGCGCCGCCTGACTTGAGGAGGTTGCCGCGGATCTCGTTCTCGACCTTGGCGATGTCTGCAGGGTCGCTCTTGAGAGCCTTTCCGCCGAACACTCTCTCGTAGAATGCGAGCTTCTCGCCCTCTGCGACGTTTGCGTCGATGGCCATGCGGAGAGCCTTTGCGAGGTGGCGCTCACGGATGGAGCCTCTGGTGAGCTCGGCCTCGACCTTCTTGAAGTCGATGGTGAAGCCTGCCTTGACTGCCTCGAGGTGGGCGTTGAGCTTCCCGCACATCTTCTCGACCTGGGCGTTTGACTCGGCCTTGACGTCAGCGAGCTGCTGGGCTTCCTTTCCGCTGAGGATGACAGGATAGGCGAGACCCTTTCCGCTGAGGTAGGTCCTGCCAGGGTTGTTAGGGTCGTTGACCCTCAGGCCTGCGGCCTGGTCCTCGCTGTTGAGGGAGATGAACTCGATGTTGAAGAGAGGGAAGAGATTCCTTGCTGCGCATTCCTCTTTCCACTCGCCGTAGCCGTCGAGGCTGTAGAAATCGTTGATACCGACCACACCTACTTTCTCCTGTGCAGCCATGTCCAGAGCCTGCTTCACACCAGTGAAGGCACTGAATGAGTAAGGAGTGTGCATGTGGGCGTTAACGTCAATAATGTTCTTCATTTTTTCTGAATATTTTGATTTGATTATTTCCTCTTCATCATTCAAAGATACGAATCTTTTGATGAATATTCTTCATTATTTCTTATTTTTGCAAGCGGTAGCCGCCAAACACGCTACAAATTCTAAAAACACGATAAATGAAAGCCAGCAAACTCTTCTCAGCAGTAGCGACAGCAGTGCTCTGTCTTGCTCAGGGAACGGTTTCCGCCCAGACTCAGGACATCCAGAGGAAGGAGGCGGAATTCGTCAACGACTACATGACTCCGACCCGCATCATCAAGGTCGAAGGCAACATCAACGATCCTGAAGCTCTTCTTCAGCCATTCAACGGACAGGTCTCCACTTCAGAAAGAAGGGTGTCCATGTTCAAGTCCGAGAAAGGCGTCAAGGCGTCCATCCTCCTCGACTTCGGCAAGGAGATCCATGGCGGACTCCAGATTGTCACCGCCATCTCCGACAAGACCACCCCTCACGTGAGGATCTGCCTCGGCGAGTCAGTCTCCGAAGCCCTCAGCAGCACCGAGGAAGCCGGCACAACCGCCACCAACGAGCATTCTCTCCGTGACTTCGAAGTGACTCTTCCTTGGCTCGGCGCCTTCGAGATCGGCAACTCAGGTTTCCGTTTCGCACGCATCGACCTCCTCACCGAGGACTTCAACCTCCCGATCCGCGCCATCCGCGCCATCGCCCGCTACCGTGACATCCCTTATCTCGGATCATTCAAGTGCAGCGACGACCGTCTCAACCAGATCTGGCAGACAGGCGCCTACACCGTCCACCTCAACATGCAGGACTATGTCTGGGACGGCATCAAGAGGGACAGGCTTGTCTGGATCGGCGACATGCATCCTGAGGTCATGACCATCGGCACCGTGTTCGGTGACCACAGCGTGGTCAAGAAGAGCCTCGACTATGCAAGGGACAACACTCCCGCCACCGGTTGGATGAACGGAATATGCTCATATTCACTCTGGTGGATCATCATCCAGCATCATCTCTACTACAACTTCGGCGACCTTGAGTACCTCAAGGAGCAGCAGAGCTACCTCGCAGACCTCCTCCGCAACGTCATCAAGAACATGGACGGCTCGAAGGAGAACTACAAGGACGGCCGCTTCATCGACTGGCCTTCCGCTGACCTTCCTGACGTCATCCACGCGGGTCTCCAGGCTATCTCCGTGAGGGCTCTCGAGGCTGGTGCCGAGATGGCTCAGTGGCTCGGTGACGCCGCTCTCCAGAAGGAATGCACCGACGCTGCACAGGAGCTCCGCAAGTATGTGCCTGACCATGTCGGCAACAAGCAGGCTGCAGCCCTCCTCTCAATCGAGAATATGCTCGACGCCCAGGAGGCCGGTCAGATCATCGCCAAGGATGACGCAAAGGACTTCTCCTCATTCATGGGATACTACATGCTCGAAGGCCTTGCAAAGGCAGGTCTCTACGATGAGGCTTTCAAGTGCATCTCTGACTACTGGGGAACAATGCTCGACCTCGGCGCCACCACATTCTGGGAGGACTTCAGCTACGACAAGGCAGCCAATGCCGGCCGTATCGACGAGATCGTTCCTGAAGGAAAGTATGACATCCACGCTGACGGCGGAAGGTACTGCTATGTCGGTCTCCGTCACAGTTTCTGCCACGGCTGGGCTTCAGGCCCTACCGCATTCCTCAGCGAGCATGTCCTTGGCGTGACCCCGGCAGAGGTCGGCTTCAAGAAGATCAAGGTCCAGCCTCAGCTCGGTTCCCTCGAATGGGCTGAAGGTACTGTCCCTACCCCTAAGGGTGTCATCACCGTCTCCCACAAGAAGGCCGCTGACGGTTCCGTCAAGTCTGTCGTGACCGTCCCTAAGGGCATCAAGGTCGTTGACAAGGCCAAGGGAATGAAGGTCAAGAAGGCCAAGAAGGTCAAGAGCACCTGCTGCAAGGAATCCTGCAACAAGTAGTCTTTTGAACGATCCTTTCAGATACAGGCCTTCCGCAAGGATGGCCGCGACAGCAGCGGAGGTTGTTTCGGCAATCTCCGCTGATGCGTGTCTGGATGCTGCCTTCAAAGGTGGCAAGATGCTCGGGATCCTGATCCATTCCCAGGGATGGGAGGTGGCATATTCAGGAAAGAGAATCGCTTCTGTCTCAGGTGTTTCCATTCATGGAGAGTTGAAGGGCTTCGTGCCTCCTGTCTATGATGTGACAGTCGGAGCATTCCGGGAAAAGGAACTTGAGATCAGTGCTTTGAACCAGGCCGTCTCTGAGGCTCTCGCGCAGGGTCGTGAGGAGGATGCTGCTGCGCTGAAGCTTCAGCGGGCGATGGACTCAGTCAAGCTCCAGAAGTGGACTTTCTCCCAGTATGTGGTTCACAACGCACTTGGGGAGAGCAGAAGCGTCCTGGACATATTCGCAGAAAGGGGAGTCCTGCCTCCGGCTTCTGCCGGGGACTGCGCTGCCCCCAAGCTTCTTGAATATGCTTACGGACATGGTCTGGATCCTCTCGAAATCGGGGAGTTCTGGTACGGGACGTCGCCTTCAGGCCCTGTCCGAGCCAGTGGGAGGTTCTATCCTTCCTGCTCCTGGAAATGCGGACCGGTCCTGGGGTACATGCTTCAGGGGCTGACCCTTGCCCCTGTCTCCACGCAGACCATGGCTCCGAGAATCATCCATGAAGACGGGTCCATCGTCGTGGTGGACAAACCTTCCGGTATGCCTGCGGTATCAGGCCTGGACGGCCGTCTATCTGTAGAGGAATGGTTGGCCGGGAGACAGAACGCCGGGGAAGGAATATTCCAGGTCCACCGTCTGGATCAGGACACATCCGGGGTGATAGTTTTCGCCAAGTCCCGGCAGGCCCAGGCAGCGCTGCGCAGGCAGTTCGAGGAACGTAGCGTAGAAAAGACCTATCTTGCGGTCCTATGCT
Source organism: Bacteroidales bacterium (assembly GCA_024398315.1). Classification (GTDB taxonomy): domain Bacteria; phylum Bacteroidota; class Bacteroidia; order Bacteroidales; family UBA932; genus Cryptobacteroides. Next base: position 6,938 of record JAKSJH010000060.1, on the reverse strand, counting down.
GTACGAAGGACATTGAACTGCCGCCTGAAGGGACGGTCAGCCTGCCTCTGGCCCCTGACTACGAGGACAAGCCCCGTCAGAAAGCCGATCTTACTCAGGGCAAGGAGGCTGTCACAGACTACCGCCTGGCGGTCGGTCCGGAGGCAGAAGGAATATTCAGATTCTTCGGTGTCAAGAGGAACGGGTATGCTGCGGTGGGGTTCCATCCCCGCACCGGACGCTCACATCAGATCAGAGTCCATGCCGCTCATGTCAAGGGACTTGGATCACCTGTCCTTGGTGACACTCTCTATGGCGGCGACGTCCATGACAGACTCTGCCTTCATGCCTCGTCGCTCTCTTTCATCCATCCGGAGACCAATCTTCCGGTGAAATTCCATTCCGCTCCTCAGGAAGCTGTGTTGAAATGAAGTCCACCATTAAGATCCGTCATCGTACCGATGCGGTGCTGTCTCCGGAGATGATCCTGTTGTCCTCTTCCCTGTCTATTCCGACCTTTTTCGCCAGAGCGTCCTGACGTTCCCGGATCTCCTCCTTGTGGCGGATGACCCAGTTCTCGACGAAGATGGCGAAATAGCTGGTGAAGAAATAGATTATTGTCTGGAGGACCATGGAGCGCATCTGGACTTGTGCTGCCGCCATGTCGCCTCCCGCCGTGCTGAGATTCATGAATCCCTGGACTCCGAACGTCGATGGGAATATGTACGAGAACCATTTCCAGAACTTCGGGAACGCTATGACCGGCCACGAGCAGCCGGAAAGGAACAGACAGATTGGCGACATCGACAGGAAGATCAGGAAAACGGACTCCCTCCTGGTGATGAGAGTGCTCCAGGTCATGCTGAAGAAGACGCAGTCGGTCACGTAGAAGAGCAGCATCGAAAGGGTCTGCACGAAATCTCCTCTCTGAGGGATTCCGAATATTGCGGGCACTATGAATGCTACATACATTCCGATTCCCGCGAATATCAGCCAGTAGGCTCCGCCGCGGCCGGTGATGACCCTCACCACGCCGTGTCCTTCGAGCTTGTCGGGCAGGGAGGCAATGCTGTGGTTCCTTTCCCTCTGGGTGCCGGCCAGCATGGACATTCCGTAGAACATGACCTGCTGGATGATCAGCATCATGATTGCGGAAATCAGGAACAGGCTGTAGTCGAACGCCCTGTTGAACGGGTTGTTGTCGTCGTAGCCGACCGGTTTGACAAGCTGGGATATCTCCTTGCCGGTCATGCCGGCCGCTGAATATCTCTCCACCTGGATCTGTCCTATCTCATGGAGCATCACGAAATTGGTGCCGATGAGCACATTCTTGTAGTAGAGGAAGCTGGACATGTCGGCGTAGATGGACAGTGTAGCAGTCTCCATCCTTTCGACCTTCTCGCCGAAATCTGAAGGGAAGTAGATGATACCGTTGACCTTGCGGTCCTCCATCAGCCTGACGGCCTCGTCCATGTTCATGCATTTCGCTGCAATGGAAAGTTCCCTTGTAGCGTCCACTTCCCTGATGTAGCGGTGAGTGAGCTGGCAGTCAGCATCGTCCACCACGGCCACTGGAGTCTCGGAAAGGATTCCGTTCCAGTAGATTACATTGTAGAGGAGCGGGTAGACAAGCCCTGCTCCCAGGAATATCAGGAGCAGACCTCCGTCCCGGGAAATCTGCCGTAGTTCGTTCGCCATTATCTCGAAGGCGTCCTTGAACCATTTTCTTAGGAATCTCATGTCGGGCTAGTCTTTAGGGAAGTTCTGGTTGATGCAGGCGTTCTTCAGTCTCCTGATGCCCAGTAGAGGAAGGAAATAGAAGATTATGAAGGCCACGACCTCCTTCCACCATCCTGCGAATCCTGTCCCGAAGACTACTTCCTTCGAGTAGAAGAGGTAGTAGTGCCTGAGCGGGAACATTGATTCGAACGCCTTTATGAAGCGCGGCATGGCTTCTGTCGGAAGAGTGAAACCGGCCAGCGACATGTTCAGCACGCTGAAAAGTGCCCCTACGCTCAAGGCAAGCCTCGGGATTGGAATCATTTCCAGGATCAGTATGGCGACCGCCTCGGTGGAGGTTATGAGCAGGAACATGGCCAGGAACATGTTCCAGACGGATCCGGCAATCGGGAAGCCCAGCCAGTGGTAAAGCAGGAGGATGACAAGGAACCCGGTTGCGGAGGATCCGGTGGTCCACGGAGTCGCCTTTCCGCCCACCGCTGGCCCCATGGAACCGCCGGATGGCATCAGGTGATGCCTGGATGTCCCGAACTTCAGTTCCGCTCCCAATGAATATATCAGGATCATCATCACGCACATTGCGATGACGGCCGGGATCAGCATCCCGGAGAGAAGGAAACTGTAATTGGTGTCCGGATTGCCTATCTGGTGGGTGTCGATGTCGACGGGTCTGATCATGCCCATTATCTGGGCGTCGTTGTAGCCTTTCATCCTCAGTACCTGCCTCTGGACGGCTCCGCTGGTCAGATTGACCATCTGCAGGAGGTCCTTCCAGGCGAGCGAGCCTCCGACGAAGTACAGTCCGTTGATGTAGAATGTGATCTTCGGCTGCCTGTTTGCCTGTATGTCCGAGTTGAGTCCCTCGGGCAGCACGCAGACGGCTGATATCTTTCCTCTTGTCATGTCCTCCCTTGCCTGGGCGAAGGTCTCGTACGGCACTGACTGACCTATCTGCGTGGCGTCAAGCTGCTGGAAGAAATTCCTTGAAGTGGAAGTGTTGTCATAGTCCACTATTCCAATCGGAATGTCATCCGGCAGACCTTTCTGCAGGAAGGACAGGAAGAACAGGGAGCAGAATGCAATCACTCCCACCGAGCCCACGATGTACACAGGACGCTGCCTGATTATCCTGAGCTCACGGCGGATCACCGCAAGGATTCTTTGAAAGAGATCCATCTGACCTATTCCTTGACAATAGCTGACATTCCAGGGCGCAGACCTTCGACGCTCCGGTCAGGAACGGCCCTGACCTCGAAGGTCTTGGCATCGTACATTCCTGTGGCCTTGGAGGCTTTCCAGGTCGCATAGGATTCGCGGACGGCGATGTAGTTCACCGTGGCCGTGACAGTCTTTCCGTCAAGGGCGGGGATCATGACTTCCACCTTGTCTCCCTGCTGCATTCCGTGCAGATAGTCCTCGCGGATGTTGAATGTGAACCAGACATCGGCCAGGTCTGTCACCGAGGCGACAGGGGAACCGGTGCCAACCAGTTCTCCGACTTTCGGGAAGGTAGCCGAGATGATTCCGTCGGCCGGTGACGTGAGGTACAGTTCGCTGAGGTAGGACTCGACTTCAGCCACGGCACCGCTTGCCTGGTCCACGAGGGCCTGTGCGGCGGCCTTGTCCTCGTAGCGGGCGCCGGAGACAGCCATGTCGTACCTGCTTTTCGCAGCTTTTGTCTGTGCACAGGCCACGTCGTACCGGGCCTTCGTCTCGTCATATTTCTGAGCGGCGATCACTTTTTCGTCAAACAGTCTCTGCACTCTGTCAAATGATTTCTTCATTACGTCCTCCTGCACCAGGGCCTGCTGGTAGAGTTCGTAAGCACCAGCGATCTCTTCCTGACGTGCGCCGTTCTGCGCTTTCCTGCTCTGAGCCGTGGCTGCGTTCATGGCTGCTGTGGCCTGGGCGAGCTTGGCTCTGACTTCTGGTGAATCAATCAGCGCAATGGTGTCGCCCTGATGTACCATCTGGCCTTCTTTGACATAGAATGCTTCGACTCTTCCAGGCACTTTCCCCGAGACCCTGTACTCGCTGGCCTCGGCTTCTCCCTGGATGATGAGCGGAGCAGGCTTCGAGACGAAGTAACCGACGACACCGATGGCCAGGATGATCAGCACGAGAGCGGCGACTCCGACTGCCAGATTGTAACTTTTCTTCTGCTTTTCCATAATATTCTTAACTTTTTTATTCTTTTTACGATGCTAGAGTTCTCCTTCCGCTTTCCTGAGTTCGGATGCGAGCATCTGACGTTCGATTCCGGCGTCGATCAATTCTGAACGGGCGCTCAGCCATGCGGTCTGAGCGGCGAGCGCGGTGGTGGCGTCGATGACTCCTTCTTCAAATCCGATTGTGGCGCTTCTGAGATTCTCTTCCGCACATTCGAGATTGCTTTTCGCCGAGACAATCTTTTCTGCAGCTTCCGCTTCCTGCTTTCTCAACTGGGTGACCTGAAGCGCGATAAGTTCTTTGGCATCCTCGAGCTGGCATCTGTAGAGGGTCGCCTCCGCTTTGGCCTTGCGTGTCTTGTTCGCGGCTTCGAATCCGTGGAAGAGAGGTATGCTGACCACAACTCCGGCTGTCGGGAATCCTCCCCAGCTGGTCGAGAATCCATTCTTGACATTAGGGTTGGACACCAGATAGCCTGCCGTGGCGGCAACTTTCGGCAGCATGTCCGCTCTCGCTATCCTGACCTTGCCTTTGTAGATTTCAGAAGCCAGTTCGAGGCTTTTTGTCTCCGGCCTGTCGTCGTAGATGTCTTCGAGCGCTTTTTCCGGCCTCATTTCCGGTACCGGAATCTCGGAGAGCTGCTCATCTGCAAGCACTATCTCGGAGTTGAGGTCCAGTCCGGTTTCCTTGCAGAGGAGCATTTTCGCCAGAGCTAGGCCGTTCCCGGCTTTTGTCTTCATCACATCGGCTTCATTGGCCTTCACCTTGATCTGGAGCGCATCTGACTGGGTGGCGACTCCTTCGCTCACTGCCAGGGCCACATCGCTTTCCATCTTGTGCAGAAGGTCTGAATATGACTGTGCGAGCCTGAGCTTGTTGGCGATCGAAACAATCTGCCAGTAGGCCTGGTCCACACTGACGACGGTCTCCTGGTACTTCTGGTCGTACCTGGTCCTGGACAGGTCTTCGGCCAGACGAGCTATCCTGTTGGCAGTCACTATCTTCCCTCCCATGAATATTGGCTGGGTCAGGGTCACACCTCCGGCGATGACATTGGTGAGGTCCGGGTGGAGGGCCTCATCGATCTCGGTTCCAATAGCGTTGATCGCTTGTGAAAGGTCTGTCTGCGACAGGGCTCCCAGAACGGTCTGCCACATGGGGCTGGTCATATATTCCTTGACTGCCATCGGGTTCGACTGGATGGCTCCCATGAGCCCCTGGGTGAAGCCTTGGAACTGGGAGTGGACCGAGGTGCCAAGGTTCTGAAGCCTTGCGGAAGTTTCGTCACTGACCAAAGCCGCTCCTTCGGGGTTGTAGATGTAAGCTCCTGTGGCTGAAATGTTCGGAAGGTAGTTCGCAAAGGCCGCCTTCCTGTCGTAGCCCGCCATCTCGATTCCTGTCCGGGCCTGTTCGAGGGCCTTGCTGTTCTCGACCGCCATCTTCCTGCACTGTTCTAGAGTGAGCGTCTGCTGGGCATTCAATCCTGAATATATCAGGACTGACAGGCAGGCAAATGACAATCTGACAAAAAAATTACTCGTCTGCATCGTTTTTCCATATTGTTTGTGCGAGTGACTTTTCTGCAAAATAATTGCCATGTCAGCTATGTTTTTCGGGCAAAATGGGTTATTTTATTGTCAAAAGGTCGAATATGACATTTGCTATCCAGCAATATGTTCAGTATATTTGACTGGTTGATTCAAAATGAACATGCAAGAGACATTTCAGGACATAAGCCTCAGGGAACTGAGGAAGCTGGTGCCGCAGGAGGACGTTCTCCGTCTGGGCGACGACTTCTTCATAATGGATGCACGCTACAACGAGAAAATGGAGTTCCTCCGCTATCCGTGCAGGATTGACGCCTACATCTCGATATTCTGCGTCTCCGGCGAACTCGACGTAGAGGCCAATCTCAATGTCTTCACGATGAGGAAGAACACCCTCCTGGTCTGCACTCCAGGTAATATTGTCAGGGTCATAAGGAAGGATAACAGCTGCCTGGAGAAGATGGAATTCACCGTGGTAGCCTGCTCGGTCAGCTATCTTTCATCCATCAGCATCGACCTTAAGAAGGTGTTCGACGAAAGGCTCGACGTCTTCATGGACCCGTGCCTGACCCTGGGTGAGGACAGCCTCAGGATCTGCGGGATGTATCTGTCTCTCTGCAAGACGATCATGAATTCGGATCTTTCGAATCTGAGGGAGTCTGTCGGAGCATTGAGCTCATCCCTCTTCTATTCGGTGGGCGGACTGATGGAGAAGGAGTCCGCCGTCCTGATGTCTCCGGAGGACCCGACATCTGCATCTACCAGAAGAACAGCGCTTTTCCAGCATTTCATGGGACTCCTCAACAAGTACCACACTTCGCAGCGCAGCGTCGGATTCTACGCCTCGCTGATGGGGCTGACTCCGAAATACCTTTCGAAGCTGGTCCGTCAGGTCAGCGGACGTTCCGCTCCTGACTGGATAGACTCCTATGTGATTCTCGAGGCCAGGAACATGCTGAAATATTCCGATCTGGAGGTGAAGGAGATCGCTTTCCGTCTCAATTTCTCCGACACTTCGGTGTTCCACAAGTTTTTCAAGTCGCGCACCGGACAGACTCCTGGAGAGTATCGTCGGTGCTGATCGTTCCGTACATCCGTTCGGACAGCGGATTAGATGATTTCTGATTAAAATATTTAATAAAACGAATATAATAGTTTAATTATTTTAGTTAAAAATGATTTAAAAAATTAAGGATAGGTACTTGCAAATCAAAAAAAGATGCATACCTTTGCATCGGACAGAAAAAAGTTCTTTTTTGATGTCTATTTGTTAAGTTCGTTTTATATACAGGCCGGCGCTTTGGGGAAAGCGTCGGCCTATTCTTTTCCACTCTTTCTTTTTTTCAAAGATTTTCATACATTTGTTGGAAACTACTCCCCGGTTTGGGGAGGACCGGAAAGAAACAACATCAAATCATTAAAAATAATGGCCAAAAAGAATCAAAACTTGCCTGCAATCATCGTGATGTTCGCGCTCTTCTTCATGATCGCATTCGTCACCAA
>JAKSJH010000006.1 GCA_024398315.1 Bacteroidales bacterium | reverse complement strand
CATCCTCAAAAATCTTCTATAACAAATTTTGTCAACCATTTCAAAACAGCTTCTTTATGTCCCCGCACCGCCGTTCATCCGATTTTTCCTCTGGCAGGATTGTTGCTTTCACCCGACAGTGTTTTGCAATTCAGTCAGATTTGTTAATTTTGTGGTTTGGAAACTGTTATTGGGATGACATCCCACTGCAGGACCTGATCAAGAACCTATCAGAACTTTTGAACATGACAGAAATCGATCCAATCATGGAACGCCGCGAGCGTGAAGAACAGGAAAGGAAGAACGAGAGCCTCAAGAAGATCATGTACGGCCTCTGTGCCGTGGCAGCAGTCCTTGTCGGCGCTCTTATCTACATCTGGACTTCGAAGTCATCACTTGTCAAGGACCTCAACGAAGAGAAGGAGGACCTCACCCAGCAGATGATCGCACTGAAGGGGGACTACGACAGCCTTTCTTCGGACTATGAGAGCATCAACAGCCAGCTTGACTCCTCCAAGGAGGAGGTCAACCAGCTCATCGAAAGAATCCAGAAGACTGAGGCCACCAACAGGGCCCAGATGAGGAAATACGAGAAGGAGCTCGGTACTCTCAGAAGCATCATGAGGAACTACATCGTCCAGATTGACTCCCTCAACACCCTCAACCACAAGCTCACCGCAGACGCTGCGGCAGCCCGTAAGGAAGCCGCCGCCAGCAGGGCCGAGAACGCCAGCCTCAAGGCCGACGTCGAGCAGCTCAGCGGCCAGGTTGCGGCAGGTTCGGTCATCAAGTCACGCGGCCTCTCGATCGCCGCCTACAACTCCACCGACAAGGTCACGGACCGAAGCAGCCGCGTGGTCAGACTTCTCGCCTCCCTCAGCCTTGTGGAGAACGACCTCGCCCCTAAGGGACCGATCAGGGTCTACCTGAGAGTCAAGGATCCTGAAGGAGTGCTTCTGACCAACAGCACCCAGACATCCTTCACCTACAACGGCCAGTCCATGGTCGCCTCCGCATCCCGCGAGGTCGACTATCAGGGCAAGGAAGTCGAGCTGAGCATCTACCTCAACGAGATTCCGGTCTACGCACCTGGCATCTACACCGTCGAGGCCTACACGACTCAGTCTCTCCTCGGCAAGACAGAACTTCTTCTCAGGTAAGAGGCCGTGGTCTACGTCCACGTCCCTTTCTGCAAGAGTTTCTGCACTTACTGCGGTTTCTATTCGGAGAAGTGCCGCACCCAGGAGCAGCTCATGCTCTATGCAGGATGCCTTGAGAAAGAGATCCGGGAAAGGAAAGACGAAATAAGGAGCAGCCCGCTCCGCACAATCTACATTGGAGGAGGCACCCCGTCGGTGCTTCCTCTTGATGTTCTCCGACGGATCGCCCGCCTGATTCTGGAGGCCATGGGCGAAGGTCCGGTCAGGGAGTTCACCATCGAAGTGAACCCTGAGGACATCGTCGAGAAGGGTGATGAATATGTCGACGGCCTCCTCGCCCTCGGAGTCACGAGGATAAGCATGGGCATACAGTCCTTCGACGACCGGATCCTCAAGTGGATGAACCGCAGACACGATTCCGCAAGGGCTGTTCAGGCATATTCAATGGTCAGGAAGGGGGCCGCGAGGGCGGGAAGGAAGGTGGATGTAAGCATCGACCTCATCTTCGGGGTGCCGGGGCTCAGCGGGAGCCTTTGGGAGGATACTGTCCGGAAGGCGGTTTCGCTCGGCGCCGACGAGGGTCTCGACAGACCGGACCACATCTCGGCCTACCAGCTTTCAATCGAGGAAGGAAGCGCCCTTGAAGAGATACTCGCAAAGGGCAGATGCTCGGAAATTCCTGAAGATGAATGCGAAAGGCAGTACAGAACGCTTTGCTCAATCCTAGGGGCGGAGGGCTACAGTCACTACGAAATCTCAAACTTCGCTTTACCAGGCCATGAGGCCGTCCACAATTCGGGCTACTGGAAGAGGATTCCGTATGTCGGTCTCGGTCCGGGGGCTCACTCGTTCTCCATCCTCGGTGAGGGCGCTCAGGTACGGTCCTGGAATTCACAGGTCATTCCGGACGGAAAGACAGCCTGGACATCGGAGAAAGAGATCCTTTCCGAAGAGGAGGCCAAGGTGGAAAGACTGATGCTGTCGATGCGCACGGCAGACGGAATCAGTTTCGACAGTCTCTCCCGCCTCGCTGATCCGGCAGCTTTGACAACAGCCCTGGAAGACGGTTCGCTCACCGTCTCCGACGACGGCACCGTCCGCATCCCCGAATCCCGCTTCTTCGTCTCCGACGACATCATCCGCAGAATCATCTGACATGATTTCTTAAGCACTTGATTATTCGGCACTTACAGATTATCCCCTATACCAAAGTACAGGGGATAATCTGTTATTCATTGACTATCACCTCTTTACAAAAAACGCAGTTCTATATCGACAACTATTCTGCGGATATTGCGTTTATCATCAAGATGATAAATCTTAGACTCACTCCTTTCTGGAAGAATTGAGTTATCCTTATCGTTGTAATGAAAGAATGTTGTCATATCATAGGGCGAATAATCATTCTCTCCAACTCTTGACAAACATGCATCCAATCTATACAAGATGCCATCTGAGGAAACATAGAGCAGTCCTTTGGCTTTTGTTTCTCCAGAATCGTGCTGCGGAGTGAAGAAGAATTTGAATACGGAATCTCCGCCACTCTCTCCGATATATTCCACAAAGAAATATTCACTATGCAACTGGTCAAGAGCATGACAAGCGTAATACATTCCGCACCCCGCTTCATCACGAATAGACTCTTGCCCTTTTTTCAGAAAAATTTTGTTTTGATCCTTGCTAAGGTCAGTGTTGGGCACGATTTCAGAAACCTTTACAACAGGCTTTTTATGGTAGGAATAGAAGCGTGTGATCCCTGTTGCGGTAAAAGAAAAATCTTTTCCCCCCTCTTGCATAGTTATGCTGGCTGTAACAGGAACATTTACATTACGATTGGAGATATGCAGACCAGATTTAAGTTTAGATGATAGAATAGCCATCCCATCATCATGCTTTCGCATTGCCGATGGTAATGAATAATGAATGTCCTGAAGTGCGATGACTGTATCCTGCACGGGACACCGAAACACCTCAGAATGATAAAGAAGATGTGTTACTTCAATCTTGTCCGCCCTATCAACATTTGATATTGCTACTGTTCCGGCAGAATCGGTAACAGCAATCACCTTTCCTTTGGCAATCACATGAGCGGACACCACTGGAGAGATCCCGTCATTCATGGTGACTTTAATAATCTGCGAATACCCACATACGCAGGCACATAGAAACATGCTCAGCAATAAAAGACGCTTCATCTCTCTTTCTTCGTCTCCGACGACATCATCCGCAGAATCATCTGACAAACCTATCCGAAAATCAGGACAGCGGGCTATACTTTATTCTTAGGTACCTTATTAGTCGTTACTTACAAAAACCGCATCCGCTCGTCATGCCGGACTTTATCCGGCATCTCAGGGGATTGCGGGTCGGGCCCGCAATGACGGAAAGATTGTCCGCCGCTTACCGGTTATTCCAGTTCCTCCGGGGTTCCGGCTTCTTCAGGGGTTTCTGTCTCTGACTGTGCAAGAAGCTGCATCGCCGCATCGTAGTCCTCGGCGTTGACTCTGACTTCAACCGGTTTGACATAGTTCAGACACACATAAGAGGAATTGTCACCGAACACTGCTGCCGGTATTCCATTGTCATTGAGCATGCCCGCTGTGATCCGGGCGCTCATTGCGTCATAGTAGGACGCGACGGTCTTGAGATCTGCCATATTCAGTGTTGTTTTGATTTCTATTGTTCGTCCGCTTCCTCTCCGGAGTCTTCTACACGGAACTTGTACTCGAGTCCTCCGACGATCCTTACGATGTCCTTGGTGAGCCCTTCCAGTTCAAGCCCCTCGAGGCAGCGGGTCATCGTTACCCTGTCCTCCAGCATCCTGGAGATGGCGTTAACCTTGTTCCTGAGTCTGAATGTCATGGTCTCCCCCTCCTCTTTTTCAAGCCGGTAGCCGCGGACTTCCATGTAGTCGACGACTCCCTGGCGGATCTGTGACCATTCCCCGGGCACGTTCGCTGTTCTTCTCGTGAATCCGAACTTCGGATAGACTGCAGCAACGACTCCGAAAAGCAGCAGGATCTCGCCGACAGACTTCCAGCCCTGCCTGAACATTTCAGCAGGATCCGCCTTGACCAGGTCAAGCAAGATCAGCGCCGTCATGATGACAGCGAGGATGATGACGTAGTAGAAGAAGTACTTTATGGCTCTTACAATGTATTTCATGGTCTGTCAGTTTCTGATTCTTCAAAGATAGTGATTTTTGACCGATACTGTCTTCTTCGTAAAGTTATTCATCCTAAACAATCAGATAAAAGTGATGGTAAAAAAGGCGGAAAAAGTTCGGAACCAATGGGTTATAATGCGAAAGGTGTACTCAATAGCACACCTTCCGCATTCAGAAGTTGTTTCCCGGCCCGCTGGCGGTCCGTCATACGTTTCCGTTCAGAAACGGTCTTGAATCAAACAACTTCTCTGTCCGGCAAAGGATCAGTCGAGAGTGAATGTGACACTGACGTCTCCGAAGCGGCCGGCCTTGCCGTTGTACTTGTCAAAGTAGTTCCGGGAAATCCTGCCCCTCCAGACGATGTCGTCATTCTTGTTCAGAGGGAACTCAACGTCGAAACCATAAGTCTTGGACTTGATCTTGACGGATCCGGATGTCTTCCAGGTCGTCATCTTGCCGCCGTCATCCTCGGTCATCAGAAAGGCGGCCTCGTCAAGCTGGTCCGACCATTCGGAAACGAGCATGGTGTTGAGTCTGACGGAAGTCTCCACCTGCTTGCGCTTGACGACGATCACCATGTCCGTGATCTGCGGAGAGTATTTGGTCATGTCTGAAAGGATGTCTGCCTCGAAGGCATTGATGGCACCGCATTTGATGACGAACTCACTTGCCCCCGCCAGGAAGCAATCGTAATTTCTGTGGGCCTTGAAATCCTTCAATCTCAGGGTTTTGAAGCTGGTTGAAGCCTTGGTTCGGGAAGGGTCTATCTTCTCGAGAAGGCTTGGGGTGAGATAGGAGGCGTCCTCGTTGCGGTTGACCACCCACACTGGATGGTTCCTGGCATATTCCTCGTCCACGTTGACCCTTCTCAGCGAAACAGTGCCGTCGGGCAGGGGCTCCTGGACGAAGCCGACGTTGCTTTCGGAACCGTCCTCCGGGTTGAAAGTGACTGCAGGCATCTCCATTCCATCCCATTCATCGGCGAATGGCCAGTAGATCTGAAGTCCGGAGCATGCCAGGCCGTCAAGCATGGACTCCGACGACCTGGTCGGACTGGAGCCGCGAAGAGTCTCCGCAAGAGCGTCCTTTAAAGCAGGGGCGGTGGACAAGGCCGACTTCGTGCCGATGCGGCTGTCACCGACTCCGGAGCCGGGATTCGTCAGCATGTCGCTGAAGGTGTATTCCTCGTCGTAGCCGTTGGAGACGGAAGCGGACACTGCACCATGGACTTCAAGGATCTGGTCACGGGTCAGCCTTGTGCTGCAGAGAAGGTCCGCGACACCCTGAGGAGTCATCGAGAAAGTACGGGAGTAGAGCGAAGATTCTGATTCTGAATCTTCCGGGGAGTCGGGCGACTGAAGGTCGCAGGAAACGAGCGGCAGGGCTGCCGCCAAGGCAACGGTCAGCGCCCTGCCGGCCGCATGCCAGGTTTGTCTGTCGAAGTGTTTCATGTTTCAGATGTTGTTGTTTACGCTGCAAAGTAACAACTGAATATCCGTAGAATGAATAATCCCACGGATAATTGCGTAAAACCGCCACGGAAAGAGCTCCGGACGGGTTATCTGGAGCAAATAATGAACCTGTTTCTTTCAAAACAGTCCTGGAGCGTCTCTATGTTCCGCAGGCCCCCTGCACTGAATGCCTCCTTTGTCGGATCCGACAGAAGGTCGTTGATCTCCACCATGCACCGGCCTTCGGGAGACAGCAGCCGACCGGCCCAGAGCGCAATAGCGCGATAGAAAAGCAAAGGGTCCTCGTCAGGGACGAAAAGAGCGGTGGAAGGTTCGAAATCCAGCACGTTGACACGCATCTCAGCCTTCTGGGACTCCATCACATATGGAGGATTCGCAAGGATGAGATCGAACCCGTCCTCAAACGGAATATTCACGGTGTCAAGCACATCGGCCCTCATGAACCTAGGTGCGATGCATCCTTTCTCCTTCAGGGCGGAAGAGAAGTCCTGGGATGAAGCCACCATCAGAGCCGCTTCGCTGATGTCCACACCTACCACCTCGCAGCCCGGGATGCCGAGGGCCACGGTCCAGGCGATGCAACCCGACCCCGTACAAAGGTCGAGGATGCGGACAGGTTCGGCGGACTTGCCGAAAGCCTCCCTGCGCCTTGCTATCATGGAGCCCTCCTTGATGGCCTCCTGACAGAGCTGCTCCGTCTCCGGACGAGGGATCAGGACGTCCTTGCTGACCTTGAACTCAAGGTCGCAGAACATAGCCTTGCCGAGGACATACTGGACCGGCTCGCCCTGCCGGAGCCTTTCCATGTCAGCCGTCAGGACCTTGAGTTTCCTGGGAGCGATTGAATATTCAGGTTCGACGATGTGGGTGTAGCTTCTGGTGCCCAGCCTGCCTTCACATAGCATCAGGACAATGCTGCGGGCCTCTTCTGCCGGGTAAAGCGAAGAAAGGGAGGTTGTCCCTTCCTTGATGAAATCTTTCAGAAGCATCATGGAGAAGGCTCAGGAATTCTCTATGATGGAAGTGAGGAAATCGGTCATGTCCAGCCCGGCTGTGCGGACCATCTTCGGGACGAGCGATGCACTTGTCATGCCAGGGATGGTGTTGACCTCCAGGAAGAACAGTCCTTCTTCTCCGAATATGTAGTCGACCCTCACGACTCCGGAGCAGCCGAGATGGGTGTAGATCTTCCGGGTGGTCTCCTGGACGAGGTCCCTGACCGAATCCTCTATCGGCGCCGGACAGAGCTCCTGGCTGTGACCGTTGTACTTGGCGTCGTAGTCGAAGTAGTCGTTCTCCGTGACTATCTCGATGACAGGAAGGGCCTTGACTCCTTCAGCATCGGTGTAGGCCGCGCAGGTCAGCTCACGCCCGGACACACCTTGTTCTATGATGACCATCGGGCCTTCGGAGAAGGCATAGCGCACAGCCTCGGCGAGGTCGGCGGGATCCTTGACCTTGGTGATTCCGAAGCTGGAGCCTCCGTCGGTAGGCTTCACGAAGACAGGATACTTGAGGTTGGTGTTGACCTTGGTGCAGACCGCGTCGATGTCCATGCCGTTGCGGACGAAGACGTCCTTGGCGCAGTTGACGAAATCGACATCCTTGAGGTAGCTCTTGCAGGCGAACTTGTCGAAGGCGACGGTGGAGACGAATGCGCTGCAGCTGCTGAACGGAATGCCGAGCATCTCAAGGTAGCCCTGGAGCAGACCGCTCTCCCCCGGGGTGCCGTGCTGCATGATGTAGACATAGTCGAACTTGACCTTCTCCCCGAACACCTTCACGGAGAAGTCTGTCTTGTCAATCTCGGGACGGGAGCCTTCCGGGAAAGGAACTCGCATGGAGTTCTTCTTCCTCATTGCGGCGAGGTTCCATTTTCCGAATCGAGCGAAGATCTCGTAGACATCGTACCTGGTACCGTCAATGCGGGAAGCGGTGAATTCACCGCTGCGGCAGGACACCTCCCATTCTGAGGAGTCGCTTCCGTAGATGACCGCAATCTTGCTGTATTTGCTCATATTCAAAAAGAATGTTCTATTCAAAGTAGTATTCTTCGGTGGTGGTGACAGCCGTGGCGTCAGAGTCTCCGCCCGTGCATCCGAGGCCGTCAACCACTCCGGCAGGGGCGATGAAGCGGTCCTGGGCTGACACCCCGAGAGTGCCGTCGGCGATGACCTTCTTCATGAATATTCCCCAGGTAGGGAGGGACATGTGGGCGCCCTGGCCAAAAGCAGTCGACTGGAAGTGGACCTGGCGGTCTTCGGCTCCGGTCCAGACTCCGGCGACCAGGGTCGGGGTGTAGCCGATGAACCATCCGTCGGCGTTGTCGTTGGTGGTACCGGTCTTGCCTGCGATCTCGCCCATCAGGTTGTAGCGGTAGCGCAGACGGCTGGCGGTTCCGCCCTGGACGACACCTTCCATGAGGTTGACCATAAGGAAGGCTGTGCTTTCGCCGATGGCCTCGCGCTTCTTGTTGGTGAACTCGCTCAGGACGTTGCCCTGGCGGTCTTCTATCCTGGTGACGAACAGAGGGGTGATGTAGACTCCCTTGGACGGGAAGGTGTTGTAGGCCGCCACCATCTCCCAGAGGGAGAGGTCAGCAGGACCGACACACAGAGCCGGGACCTCGTCCACATGGCTCTTGATGCCCATCTTGCGCATCATGTCTATCATGGCGGCAGGGCCGGACTGCTTCATCAGCTAGGCCGAAATGTTGTTCGAAGAATTGGTGAGGCCCCATTTGAGGGTCACCGTCTGGCCGATCCACTTCTCGGCGTCGGTGCTTCGAGGCGTCCAGGTCTGGTCGCCTCCGGTGGCGAAGGTGACAGGCAGATTGGTCACCTGGGTGCATGGGGTCATGCCCTCCTGCATGGCCAGGGTGTAGAGGAAAGGCTTGATGGTCGATCCCACCTGGCGCTTGCCCTGACGGACGTTGTCGTATTTGAAGTAGCGGTAGTTAGGTCCGCCGACATACGCCTTCACGTGGCCGGTGCCTGGCTCCATGGCGACGAAGGCCGTCCTGAGCATGGACTTGTAGTAGCGGATGGAGTCGTCCGGGGTCATGGTGGTGTCGATGTAGCCCTTCTTGTTGTAGGCGAAGACACGCATCTTGACAGGAACCGAGAAGGTCTTGAATATCTGGGAGTCGCTCACCCCTTCCTTCTTCATCATCCTGTAGCGGTCGCTCCAGCGGCGGGCCTGCTGCATCACCCGCGCCCTGGTCTCCTCGTCGATGTCGTTGGAGAACGGCTTGTGGGTCTTGCTGCGAAGGTCCTTCTGGAAATCCTTCTGCAGGTCACGGATCCTCTCCTCGACCGCCTCCTCGGCATATTTCTGCATCTTGTAGTTGATGGTGGTGTAGATCCTCAGACCATCCTTGTCGAGGTCGTAGAGAGTGCCGTCAGTCTTTGGGTTCTTCTGGATCCATCCGTAAAGGTCGTCGGTCGCCCAGGCAAGGGAGTCCGCCGAGAAATCCTCGACCACACTGTAGTCCGAGCGCCGTGGCTTCTTCGCCTGCATGGTGCGGCGGAGCATGTCCCTGAAATAAGGAGCGTGACCGGAATTGTGGTCCTGGACCTGGTAGTTGAGCTCGATAGGAATCTGGCAGATGGAATCCCTCTGGGCCTTGGTGATGTAGTCGGCCTTCTCCATCTGTCCGATGACGAAGTTCCTCCTGGTCAGGGCCTTGTCAGGATTGATGACAGGATTGTACCTCGTCGGTTTGTTGACCATGCCGACGAGCATCGCGCTCTCCTCGACGGTGAGTGCGGAAGGGAGCTTGCCGAAGAAAGTCTCCGATGCGGACCTGATGCCGTAGGCGCTGCTGCCGAAGAAAATGGAATTGAGGTACATCGTCATGATCTCGTCCTTGGTGTAGTCCCTTTCAAGCTTGACGGCTGTGATCCATTCCTTCAGCTTGATCCAGACCATGCGGACCTGGGAGACTCCTGGGATTCTGCTGCTGACGTCGGCCCTCGGGTAGAGAGTCTTGGCGAGCTGCTGGGTGATGGTGCTTCCTCCGCCCTGGCTGGAGTTGCGCATCAGGATGGTCTTGAAGAGAACTCGGCCGAGACCTACGAAATCTATTCCGGAATGCTTGTAGAATCGTTTGTCTTCAGTGGCCACGGCGGCGTGGACGATGTTTTCAGAAAGTTCCTCGTAGGAGACATAGGTCCTGTTCTCTATGTGGAAGGTCGTGAGGACTTCTCCATCCTCTGCTATCACCTGGGTGGCCAGCTTGTTGTCAGGGTTCTCCAGTTCCGCGAAGGAAGGGATGTCAGCGAACATCCAGACCAGCAGTATCAGAAAAAGCAGAAGCAGTACCGGGAAGAGAACGATGACCCAGAACCATTTCGTAAGTTTCTTTTGTGTCGCTTCTGTCATGTCAGACTAAAGTTTCGCATTAATATAAGGACAAATTTATAACAAAATTTGGAAAATTGGCTTGTTTGTGGTTTACTTTGCAGACCCAAACATCAAACTGAGTCAAACTTTAAATCTTTAGCGCCTGATTTATGGAAGGAAAGAACCTAGTTATCGTCGAGTCTCCGTCAAAAGCGAAGACCATCCAGAAATTCCTCGGCAGCGATTTCACCGTGAAATCCAGCATGGGGCACATAAGAGACCTGCAGAACAACAAGTTGAGCGTCGACATCGAAGACGGATTCAACCCGCAATATGTAATTCCTACAGATAAGAAGCGCCTCGTCAGCGAACTCAGGAAAGCGGCCCAGGAGGCCTGCACGGTGTGGCTCGCATCCGATGAGGACCGTGAAGGAGAAGCTATTTCCTGGCACCTTTTCGAGACCCTCGGGCTCAAGAGCGAGAACACCAGGAGGATCGTCTTCCACGAGATTACGAAGGATGCAATCCTCAACGCCGTCAAGAATCCGAAGACCATCAACATGGACCTCGTGAACGCCCAGCAGGCCAGAAGGGTCCTCGACAGGCTTGTCGGTTTCGAACTGTCACCTGTCCTCTGGAGGAAGATCCAGCCAAGGCTTTCGGCCGGAAGAGTCCAGTCCGTGGCCCTGAAGCTTGTCGTCGAGAGAGAAAAGGAGATCATCGCATTCGAAAACGAGCCTTACTACAGGGTCGATGCTCTGTTCCATCCGGAAGGACTGCCGGCCGCCATCAAAGTGAAAGCGGTCCTGGACACCCGTTTCAAGACCATTGAAGAAGCGGAGCAGTTCCTCAAGGACAGCATCGGAGCGGAATTCAAGGTGGCATCGGTCGAGAAGAAGGAAGCGACCAGGTTCCCTGCGGCTCCGTTCACCACTTCCACCCTGCAGCAGGAGGCCGGAAGGAAGCTCCGCTTCCCGGTCAGCCTCACGATGAGGATCGCCCAGCAGCTCTACGAACGAGGTCTCATCACTTACATGAGAACCGACTCGACGAACCTGTCGAGTCTGGCCCTGGGCACCGCCAAGGAATACATCACTGAAGCGTTCGGCGCTGAATATTCCAAGACAAGGCAGTTCAAGACCCACAGCAAGGGCGCCCAGGAGGCCCATGAGGCCATCCGCCCTACCTTCATCAGCAACACCGACATCGAGGGTACTGCACAGGAGAAGAAACTCTACAACCTGATCTGGAAAAGGACGGTGGCATCCCAGATGGCGGACGCCAAGGTCCTGGGGACCACAATCAAGGTCTCATCTGACAAGAGACAGGAGAAGTTCACCACTCAGGCCACCCAGGTGCTGTTCGACGGCTTCCTCAAGCTCTACATGGAAGGCACTGACGACCAGGAGAGCACCGAGAACGAGATCCTGCTTCCGGACATCAGCGACGGCATGTTGATGGAGGCTAAGTGCTTCAACTCGGACTACGAGTTCAGCGCGGCGCCACCGAGATATTCGGAAACCACCCTCATCAAGAAGCTCGACGAGCTCGGCATAGGACGTCCTTCGACCTACAACCCGACCATCACCACCCTCACCACCGGCAGGGGATACATCGTCAAGGGGGACAAGGAAGGCAGGAAGGTCGATGTCACCAACCTCACCCTCAAGGACGGCCGGATAACCAGCAGCGTCAAGTCCGAGACCATCGGGGCCGAAAGGAGCAAGCTCCTCCCGCAGGAGATCGGAATCATCGTCACGGACTATCTCCAGAGCAATTTCACGGACATCATGGACTACAACTTCACGGCCAATGTCGAGAAGGATTTCGACCAGATAGCCAAGGGCAAGCTGACCTGGAACAAGGTGATTGCGGAGTTCTACTCTCCTTTCCACAAGATCGTGGACTCGGTGATGAGCAGCAATGTCTACAACCACGTGGCACGCGAACTCGGAACCGACTCCGAAGGCCTGGCCTATGTGGCCAAGTTCGGCAAGTTCGGTCCGTACGTGCAGAAAGGGGAAGGTGAGAAGGCGCAGTACGCCTCCCTCGGAAAGAGCCAGCTGATCGAGACCATCACCCTTGAAGACGCCCTCAAGCTGTTCCAGCTTCCAAGGACCGTCGGTGAATATGAAGGGGTTGAGATTGTGGCGACCAAGGGACGCTTCGGTCCGTACCTCAAGTGGGGGGACAGGAATTTCTCCCTGCCTAAGGGCAAGGACCCTGTCAGTGTCAGCCTTGAGGACTGCATAGCCCTGATCAGGGAGGGCATGGACAAGACAAAGACGACTCCTGTCATCGTTGAATATGCTGAAGCGGACATCCAGGTGATAGACGGCCGTTACGGTCCGTACATCAAGCACGCCGGATCCAATTTCAAGATTCCGGAAGGGACTGACACCGCCGCTCTCACAGAAGAGATCTGCAGGAGCATCATCGAAAACTCCAAACCGACCAGGAAGAGCAGCCGCGGACGCTTCACCAGAGCAAAGAAACAATAATTAAGCCCCAATAACTATGTCAACCTACCACATAGACCAGACCGACCAGAAAATCCTTTCATTCCTGGTCAACAATGCGAGGATGCCGTTCCTCGAGATCGCGCGCGAATGCGGGATTTCTGGAGCCGCCATCCACCAGAGAGTCAAGAGACTTGAGAAGAACGGCGTCATCACCGGTTCCAGACTTCTAGTAAAGCCACAGGCTCTCGGCCTCAATGTGTGCGCATTCATATTCATCAACATTTCTGAGGCTGACAAGTACATCGAGGTGATCTCAAGTCTGAAGAAGATTCCGGAAGTAGTTGAATGTCATTTCGTCACGGG
This sequence comes from Bacteroidales bacterium, assembly GCA_024398315.1. Classification (GTDB taxonomy): domain Bacteria; phylum Bacteroidota; class Bacteroidia; order Bacteroidales; family UBA932; genus Cryptobacteroides. The sequence goes on along the minus strand of JAKSJH010000006.1, from coordinate 12,551 downwards.
CCGTGCTGCTTTGCTTCTGAAGCTCTACTGCCTCAACAACGACCACTTGATGGACATCCTCCTCAACACGATCCAGCACATTCCTCACATCCAGTCCACGGAGACCATGATCTCCCTCGACCAGTCCATCGAAAGGCAGGGCTGGCTGGCCGACTCTTCCAAGTCCGGCATGAAGGCGGCGACCCCTAAGAGAGGAAGGAAGCCTAGCAAGGCCTGACAATCAGCCTGGCCAGTTTCAGGTCCTCCGGAGACGTCAGTTTTATGTTGTACCTTTCCCCTTGACAGAAGGAGAGAGGTATTCCTGCTTTCGAGGCCACTGAGGCGTCATCCGTGAATGCGGTGTCAAAGGGTTGTGAATATGCCCTCTTCAGGTCGTCCGAAACGAACATCTGAGGCGTCTGGGCGCCGAAGATCCGGCTTCTGTCGGCATATTCATCCTTGCACTCCAGCAGCATCTCCTGCCCGTCGGCAGTCCGGGTCCTGTCAAGCACCTTGAGGGTGTCATAGCTCGGGACCACAGGTATCAGGGCCCGGCAGCCCTTCTCCTCCATCTGTCTGAACATACCGGCGACCATGTCCGGAGAGAGCAGGGGGCGCACTCCGTCATGGATTGCCACGACGGTCCCCGACGGGACGTTCTCAAGGGCGTTCCTTACTGAATGGAATCTGGTGATCCCCCCGTTGACAAGGGTCTGGGGGCAGTTGAAATCGTCAGCAAGGCAGTAGTCCCTCCACCATGACATGTGCTCCTTGGGAAGGACAGTGACCACCTTGATGTCCGGGGAGGCTTCCAGAAAGACTTCGATGGTGCGCCTCAGCACAGGTTTTCCACCAAGGTCAAGAAACTGCTTGGGCACGGACGCGCCCATCCTGGTGCCGCTCCCGGCGGCCATGACGACAAGAATCCTGTTACTTTTCATTCAAAAAAAGTATCTTAAGTATCTTTAATTTCGTGTGAAAATAAGACTTTTTTCCTATATTTACAATTTGGAACAATAATATTAAAAAATGGCATTCTCTTTTCTGACACAAGAAGTAGCGATGGACCTCGGTACCGCCAACACCGTGATCTTCTGCAATGACGAGATCGCGCTGGACCAGCCGAGCATTGTGGCCATCGACAACAATACCCAGAGATGCATCGCCATCGGTCAGCAGGCCAAGCTGATGCATGAACACACCAATCCAGGCATAAAGACCATCCGTCCTCTGAGGAACGGAGTCATCGCCGACTTCAACGCTGCCGAGATGATGATCAAAGGCTTCATCAAGCAGGTCAACAACAAGAAGAAATCTCTCTTCGCCCCTAATCTCAAGATAGTCGTCGGCATTCCTTCAGGATCCACCCAGGTGGAGATCAGGGCCGTCCGCGACTCCTGCGAGCATGCCGGAGGAAGGGATGTGTATCTTATCTACGAGCCTATGGCCGCCGCTCTCGGAATCGGCCTCGACGTGGAAGCCCCAAGGGGCAACATGGTCGTCGACATAGGTGGAGGTACCGCTGAGATCGCAGTCATCTCGCTGGGCGGCATCGTGCAGCAGGAGAGCGTTCCTTGCGCCGGTGACCAGTTCAACCTCGACATCATCTACTACATGCGCCAGCAGCACAACATCAAGATCGGCGAAACGACCGCCGAGGAAATCAAGATTGCTGTAGGTGCCGTGATTCCGGACCTGGACGAAGAGCCGGAGCCGCACACGGTCCACGGTCCTAACCTCATGACCGCCCACCCTGTCGAGGCCACTGTCACCTACCAGGAGATCGCCCACTGTCTGGACAAGTCTGTGGCAAAGCTCGAGTCATCAATCCTCCACGTGCTGGAGATGACTCCTCCGGAGCTGTATTCGGACATCGTCGAGAACGGAATATTCCTTTCCGGCGGCGGCGCCCTTCTCAGAGGTCTGGCCAAAAGGTTCACCGACAAGGTCAACATCCAGTTCCATGTAGCCGAAGACCCGCTGAGGGCCGTGGCTAGAGGAACCTGCATCGCTCTCAAGAAGACATCCAACTACTCATTCCTGATGAGGTAATGCCAAAGGAGAGAACGGTTGCGTCCAAACTGGCAAACGCTGTGATCCTCATTGCACTGGAGGTCACGGCGCTTGTTCTGCTTGTGAACAACGGAAAGATGCAGCAGATCTGGATGATGCGTGTCTCCCACGGATTCGCCGCAAAGACATGGGGCGTCTCCCAGGACATCAGCAACTACTTCTCTCTCAAAAAACAGAATGACGAACTTGCTTCAGAGAACCACCGGCTGGAGGCTCTGGTGAGAGACTACAGGCAGACACTTGAAAGTTCCGACAAGTCCCTCGAACCGGTCCTTGCAGACGACGGATTCCTCTACACACCGGCGAAGGTCATCAAATCGGGGACCAACAGCCAGCACAACTACCTGATTCTGGACAAAGGCCGCAATGACGGGATATCCGAGAACTCCGGAATAATCACATCCAAGGGCGTGATCGGAATCGTGGATGCCGTCAGCGACCACTATTCCTACGCAATCTCTTTCCTCAACACAGAGGTCAGCATCAGTTCCAGGCTCGGGGAGTCAGGAACCGTAGGACCACTTTCATGGGACGGGATGAATCCGGACGGAGCACTGCTCAAGGAGATTTCGCTCCAGTACAAGTTTGCCCCCGGGGACACTGTCTACACCAGCGGCTACTCCGTTCTCTTCCCGCCGGACATCCCCCTGGGTACAGCCGGTGAGGCCAGGATAATCAACGGAGCGACCAATGAGATCAAGATCAAGCTGTTCCAGAACCACAGCGCTGTCAAGTACGTCACGATAGTCCGCAACACAAGGGCCGCCGAGATCCAGGAGATAGAAGAAGGACCGCAAGAGAAAGAAGGGAACAAGAAATGAAGGACAACCACACGCTGACATACATCCTGTTCGTGGTCGCGCAGATGATTCTGTGCAACTACTTCCATTTCACTCCTTTCGTGATGCTCACGATCCTCCCGGTGCTGGTCTTCCTCCTTCCCGTCAGACACGGGACCGCATCGGCCATGCTGATCGCCTTCGCCACCGGTTTCGCAGTGGACTATTTTGCTGAAGGCACCCTCGGCATCAACGCGCTCTCGCTTGTTCCTGTCGCCTTCGTCAGAAGGGCGCTGATTGAAACCATCTGCGGCAGCGAACCATTCGAGCACAAGGAGGACATAACAATCCGCAAATACGGTTTCGCGAAGATTCTGCTGGCCGTCATCATAGTCCAGTCGCTGTTCCTGGCCATCTACACCGTCGCTGACTGCGCCGGGACAAGGCCTCTGTGGTTCATACTCGCCCGCTTCGGAGCATCGCTGCTCGCAAGCGTCCTTGTTTCCATGCTCATAGTCAAACCGCTGACCAATGTCGACAGAAGATAGAAGCAAGAAGCTGATCATCGGACTTCTGGTGGTGGCGGCGATAATTCTGGGGAAACTGTTCTACATCCAGATCATCGAGGACAAGTACAAGATCAATGCGTCCAACAACTCGATGGTCTATGACATCATCTATCCGACCAGGGGTGTGATCTATGACAGGAACGGCAAGATCATCGTGGGTAACAAGGTCGCCTATGACATCCTTGTGACCCCGAGGGAAGTCACCCCGTTCGACACACTGATGCTGGCCAATGTCCTGGAGATCAGTCCGGACTTCATAAGGGAGAAGATGGCGGAATATTCAAGGAACAGACGCAGGATCGGCTACCAGAGCATGGTGATGCTCAAGCAGATAAAGCCTGAGTCCTACATGAAGTTCGCCGAGGTCCAGTACAACTTCCCGGGCTTCAAGGGACAGGTCAGAAGCATCAGGGACTACCCGGTCAACGCCGGCGGCAACCTCCTGGGGTATGTCTCCGAAGTGGACCAGAACTATATTCAGAAGCACCCTGAGGACTACAGACCCGGGGACTATGCCGGAAAGACCGGCATAGAGGCCGCCAGGGAACCTGACCTGCGCGGAGAGAAAGGCTACCACATCTACCTCAGGAACTCCAAGAACCAGATCCAGCAGCGCTTCAAGGACGGAGAGCTGGACAAGGAAGCGGTCCCTGGCCACGACATCATGACCACCATTGACGCCGACCTCCAGCAGTACGGCCAGGAACTGATGAAGAACAAGGTCGGAAGCCTTGTGGCCATCGAGCCTAAGACCGGTGAGATCCTTTCCCTCATCTCCAGTCCCGGAATCGACGTGGACGTGCTCGCCGACATCGGCCAGCACTATGACGAGATAAGCAAGGACCCGCACAAGCCGATGTTCAACAGAGCCGTGCAGGCCCCTTATCCTCCAGGATCAGTGTTCAAGCTGGTCAACGGACTGATCGGACTCCAGGAAGGGACACTGACCACCTCCAACGCCTACCCCTGCTACCAGGGCTACTACTACAGCAGCAATCACAAGCTCGGCTGCCACAACCACAGGTCCCCTCTCGTGCTGGAAGAGGCGATCATGATGTCCTGCAACGGCTTTTTCTGCTACGTGCTGAAGAACATCCTGGAGAACAAGAAATACGAGAACATAGGCGAGGCACTTGACAAATGGAATGAATATGTCCAGAGCTTCGGCTTCGGCCACAAGCTGGGAAGCGATTTCCCGGCCGAACTGGGAGGGACCCTTCCGACATCGAAGCTCTACAACAAGCGCTACGGCAAGAACAGGTGGAAATTCCCTACCATAGTCTCGATTTCCATCGGTCAGGGCGAGGTGGGTGTCACCCCTCTCCAGATCGCCAACCTCTGCGCCACGGTGGCCAACAGGGGATGGTACAAGATACCTCACATCATCAAGGCCTCCGAAGGGGTTGAAATCGACCCGAAATATTACGAAAGGCAGTATACGATGGTCGACACGACCAACTTCAAGAAGGTCATCCACGGTATGTGGAGGGCCGTCAACAGCGGCTACGGATCCGGTGGAACGGCGTCGGTGGCGGCTGTCGAGGGACTCGACATCTGCGGCAAGACCGGCACAGCCCAGAATCCTCGAGGCGCGGACAACTCCGTCTTCATCTGTTTCGCTCCGGAGAACGATCCGAAGATTGCGGTGGCGGCCTACGTCGAGAACGGAGGATTCGGAGCGACCTGGGCGGCGCCTATCGCCTCCCTTCTGATCGAGAAATACCTTAACGGAGAGATAAGCGAACCGAGGAAGGATCTTGAGAAAAAAATGATGGAAGGGAATCTTATGAACAGAGTCAAAGCTTACAAGTAGTACAGGATGCCTAGCAATTTTTCTGACAGAGGACTCAAGAAGAGCATTGACTGGAAGCTGGTGATCACTTACCTGCTTCTGATCCTCATCGGCTGGGTGAACATCTATGCTTCAATCCATTCCGAAGGTCCTGCGTCCATATTCGACTATGAATTCAGGTCAGGGAAGCAGTTCGTCTGGATTCTGACTTCACTCGGTCTCGCCGCGCTCATCCTGTTCGCCATCCCTTCCCAGTTCTGGGAGAGTGCGTCGCTCCCTCTGTACCTGGGAGTCCTGGCTCTTCTGATCGGGGTCATATTCCTTGGAGTGGAAGTCAAAGGATCCCGGTCGTGGTTCGAATTCGGCCCTGTGCGCTTCCAGCCTGCGGAAGTGAGCAAGATCACCACCTCGATCCTGCTGGCGACGGTCATGAGCCAGTCAGGGTTCAAGATCACGAGATTCAGGGACCTGATGATGGTGGCGGGCACGATACTCCTGCCAATGGCAGTGATTCTGGGCGAGAGCGAGACCGGCTCCGCCCTGGTCTACATCGGATTCATATTCGTCATGTACAGGGAGGGTTTCTCCGGGTGGTGGATAGTGGCCATCGGAATGGCCATCCTGCTGTTCATCCTCACCCTCACGGCTTCGCCCTATGTCTCCCTGATGGTCCTGATCGGATTCCTCATCGTGTGCAACGCCTTGAACCACGAGCATCTGGGCGCCATGGCAGGTATCAACGCAGGAGTGTTCCTGCTGATGGCTTTCCTTCCGATGATCATGGGGAAGCTGGTCTCTGAAGGCAGCTTCCTGGAGAAGGTCAAACCTATCTATGTCCTGCTGGGGGTCTGTGCTCTTGCTGTCCCTCTCTTCATCTACAAGGCGTTCAGGAACCGCAACAGGTTCGCATCCATCTCCGCCCTGTCGCTTATTGCCGGAATAGCGCTCGTCTTCTCGACGGACTTCATATTCAACAACATCCTGCAGGACCATCAGAGAAAGAGAATCGAGGTGCTGCTGGGAATGAAGGAGGATCCTTCGGGAGTCGGCTACAATGTCAACCAGTCGATGATCGCCATCGGTTCGGGCGGCTTGAAAGGAAAGGGGTTCCTCGGTGGGACCCAGACCACCTTCGGTTTCGTGCCTGAGCAGAGCACCGACTTCATCTTCTGCACCGTAGGAGAGGAATGGGGCTTCATCGGCTGCCTCGTCGTGATTTCGCTCTATGTCTTTCTGATACTGAGGCTGATCTCCGATGCGGAGCAGTGCCGCGAAGCCTTCACCAGGATCTACGGCTACTGCGTGGCGGCCTGCGTGTTCATGCACCTGTTCATCAATGTCGGGATGACCATAGGACTGATGCCCGTAATCGGCATCCCGCTGCCTATGCTGAGCTACGGAGGGTCTTCGCTCTGGGCCTTCACCATATTGATATTCATATTCATAGCCCTGTACAGACAGGAGAAGAAGTATTACTAGCGCAATGAAAAGAATCTGCTTGCTAATGGCTGTGCTCGCCTTTGCAGCTTGTCAGTCCAACGTGAAGAAGGATGCAGGAGAGAGCCTCAACCCGAGGACGGAACTCATCGGCCAGCTGGACAAAGGATGCCTCGGCGACTCCATCACAATCGCCCTGATGGACGGGATCCACGAAGACAAGTTCATGACCTATCCTATCTTTGACGACATGTTCGCCATTCCGCTCGAGACCGACATCATGACACTCGGCTCGATGCTCATCACCTACGACGGCGGTGTCAGCACCTCATGGTTCGTTCCGGAAGGAGGAAAAATCTTCGTGAATATGACTGAAAGGGGGAAGATCACCGTGACGACAGAAAAGGAGAATTCCCTGACGAAGCAGTACATCAAGATGGCGAAAGATCATGAGCGCTTCAAGACAGGATTCATCCACAAGGTTGATTCCATCTCAAAATCAAGAGGTTACAGTCTTGCCCAGAAAGACAGCCTGGGTAATGTCATGATGCCGGAGGCGAGGGCTTTCATCAGGGAGCAGGCGATGAGGACTGTCAAGGATCCGAAGAACAAGGGCAACATCCTTGGGGTCCTGTCCATTCTGAACCTCCTGCAGAACGCGGACTTTGAAGAGGTCAAGGCTGTCTTCCGCGAGATGGATCCTGTCGTCCGGAACCACCCGGCCCTCCCTGACAGTCTGAAAAATTAGGTCTCAGAACAAGAGTCTGAAGGTTTTTTATTACCTTTGTCACCACGAACCTCAACTATGAGACTCTTCACATGCCTTGGTGGTGAAATGGTAGACACGAGGGACTTAAAATCCCTTGGACAGCAATGTCCGTGCGGGTTCGATTCCCGCCCGAGGCACGGAATTATGAGCTAACTTATTGATTTTCAATGGTTGGCTCTTTTGCATCTCGATTTTTTGGCGACATTTTGGCGAGTTAGCGGCGGTTTTGCCGACTTTCCGAATTAGCGTGTCTTCTGCTCGATTGCGGTTTTAAGGGATAAATCATCGTTAATTTTGAGGAGTAATAACACAAACATGATCAATAACCTTGCGTATGCAATTTCATGATACTTTTCGTCGTCAGTGGGAGGGTTACTTCCATGCGCATAAAGATTCCTAATGGCATAAGCATTCGTGTATCTCTCATTATTCAGGATAAAACTGAAATAGTTCTGCTCTTCAGGAGTCAATAGCTTATTGCAGCATGTCACCCATCCCTCATTGGCCATCTCTTGGATGGATTCTTTCATCTCACGAGGGTAATACCAAAACGAACAGGCTTTATACCTATACAAGTGCTGCAATACCAGAATCTTAGGCCAGTCAAGAACTTGTAATATGGAATTATCTCCTATAGCGACAAGTCTCTTTTCAATTAGTGGCTGTAGCCTTTCCATTTGCCATTGCTCATATTTTGAGCAATCGATGCGTTTCATCGTCATCAACAAAGAAAACAATGAAGGATAGTTTTCATCTTTATAGGGATCCACAAAAGCCAACATACTTTGATCTCCAAATAGCAAATAGAAAACAGTCCGCAAATCAGAGTTCCCGTCGTTAACAACATAATACTTTTTATTCACGCAACTCGCCGAGTCAGTTACCTTAATTGAAGATTCAAGAGCAAGTAATTCAGGGTCAATTTCCCCTTCTTTCGAGTATAGATTATACTGCTTGACGACCGAGTCCATCTCTGGAGCAAAAGCCCTAAACTTTTCAACATACGAGCTATCAGAAGAGGGGATGGTGATCTTTAATGATGGGTAGCCATATTGTTCTCGCAGAAAGTCTTCATAAAAAGACTTGATAGCATCTTCTATCCGTCTTCCTGTTTCATTTACTGTCTTCTCCATTGCTATCATTTGAAGAACAGATAGCTGATCCTTGGACTTGAAATCCAGGTTTTCCCTGTAAGTGTCCTTTGCTTTCAACCCTAAATAACGCTCCATAACGCCCTCTTGACTACTCATACTGATTTGGTTAATGAAGCCCATTTTAGTGAGGTACTCAAATGCGTACTGAAAATAGTAGATAATTTCCGCATTTGTAAGTTTATCGATTTGTTTAGCATCATAAGTACACACAATAAAGTGACCTTCTTCAAGCTGGCAGTTAACAGGAGCAATATCATCCTCACGTGACATTCTAACCGTTGTGCGCATAGGTATGCCTGCTCCCGGTTTAAAGTATTGTTGGACTATTTCGCGCTCAAGTTTGCGAGCCTTCAATCTTGTTTTAGGGCTTATCGTAAAATTACTCGTATTATCTTTCGTATTGATAATCAACCGGACATAATTCAGATTGGCATCCATCCCCCTGTCAATATACTTGGCGACAATCTCCTCCTTGTCGTTTATACTCAGCGCTGAAGGAATGTAAATAGCTTCTCTTGTTCTCGATTCATCATGTTTTACAACATAATGATCGAGCAACCATTCTGCTGCATTCTCATGTTCTTTTAGAAGAGCTGCAAGAGTAGTATTATGGCGACGTACAATTCTGTTGCATCTAAGAATAAGGTGCAACGAGAACTTATCTCCCCTACAAACTGTGGCGATGTTTACCTCGTTAAGTATTCCCTTCAGATCAAAACCATCTATTATCTTCCAGAATGTCTCTTTGTATTCAAAAACGACTGCGGCGTATGTATCAACCATCTTGTCTGGAGAAATGTTATTGAAGTATTTTGCTACAATCTTGTTGATGCCATCTGTCTTTGCAACGACGTCTTTACTCCAATCCTTCAGAACAATTCCATTATCGATGAACTGCCTGATATGATACAATTCAATCACATCGTTGATATCAGAATACACCTTGTCTTCAGAAATCGACTCTATGACTTGAGCTGCTTTCTGAAGGTTGTAATATGAGCTCATATCTCCTGGAGAGAAAAAGCAGACTCGATTATTCATTTTTTACACCGATTATTTTTTACAAATATATTCCGAATGTTTATCATGGCCGCGTTCCTCCATCCATTCTTCAAAGTGCCAGAACATGGACTCGACGATTTCGTCTTCGTCTTTGTCGTTGGTGAAGAGATAGATGAAGAGACAGTGCTGTTCCAATTCATTCAAGGCACGGTATTCTTCGTGCATAAGGTTCTGGATCTCGGCATAGGCTTCCGGGAAGGAATTCTGCATGATTTCATCGGACTGGGATAGGTCTATCGAGAGTTGGTCGAAGTATGAGAGTACGTTTGCAGATGGGTGACGCTGGTTGAGTTTGGCCACGATAATGTCAAAGACCTTATCTTCTGTCTGGCATCCTATCTGTTCGCATTCTTCCATGCTAATCATCTGTGGCATCGGGGGCTGTTCAATGATGTTTTCTTGTTTCTGAATATTGAGGCGGCGGAAGAATGCTTCCTTCATAACATCCTCAAATAGGGATTTGTAATAGTCACGGATATAGCGCGTTCCTTCTTTTAAGATGGCTTTGTTCTGGGTTTCGGTCATCATCCCGCCATTGACGAAGGTGTAGTAGAGGACGACTGAAATGAAGTCGCTGTCCTTCTGACCAACAGTAGTCTCATCCCCTTCATTCCAGTGGCGGATGAAGCAGGTGCCGTCTGGTACCTGGAACGCGTATTTCGCCAGCTCGCCGTATTCTTTGTAGTTGCGTTGAATGTCTTCGTTAAGTTCGAGCGGGATGGTGGGGATATTCCGGGAGAAATAGCGGCAAAGGAGTTCGTTAAAGGACATATCTACATTCTTCCAAATACGCTCGCGGTAACGGCTGAAAAAATGTCCAGAGAAATAGCCGATGTATCGAGTGGCGATTGCGTCCATGCTACCGTGCTTGCGGTATATCCAGCAGCCCCATTGCACGACTATTCTCTGATGATCCTCTTCCAGGAAGGCTAAATAATTCACATCAGGATTGTCTGCTTGTGCCGAAGTCTGTGCATAGAAACAGATTTGGTATCGGTTATGACTTTGCTGGTGGGTGTATTCCACCCACTTCCAGGCCGGGAACTTCCTCTCCTTCTTGAATTGCTTTGACATCTTGGGTATCAGTGCCCTCGCTCTTATTTGCAACTTAGGACGGTCGGCAAATAGGGCGTCGCAAATCTCAAGGTGGGACATGGACGGGACAATCATAGTACTATCAGTGGTTATGATTCAAGCAAATCTTCCGGCCATTCGAACTCTGCCAGGACGTAATCCCAGCTGACTGTTTCCTCAGTGAACGGCTCCTCTCCCGGCCCGATGACGTTCTTGTTCACATAGGAGAGGATAGCAGCGACGTGTGCCTCCATCATCCGGTTGAATAGTGCCGAATTATCGAACTCGAAGGCCCAGAAGGGCATATCACCGTTCTCTTGGAGGTATGATTTTACGAAGGCGATATCTTTGTTAGTCAGGGCGAGATCGAAGGTAGTCTCGTAGAACTCGGCAGAGTCGAATCGGAATCTAACTCTGAAGGTAAAAGTCTTCATCTGTAATGAGATAAGTGGGCTAGGATTCCTGGATATCAGTACCATCCTCGGCTGCCTGGCGGCGGGCCTCATCGAATTTTGCCTTCATCGTGGGATTCTTATAGGTAAGCTTCCGGATGGTTAGCTCCTCGGTGTCCTGATTAGCTAGGCGTAGGTAGTTTTCTGACTGCTCAAAGCTCTTTTTGATGCCTTCAAGCTTCTTGATGGTAGCATCAATCTGATCAATGGCGTCCTTGAATTTACCAGAGGCACGGGTGTAGTGGTCACCGAACTTAGTCCGGAAGTCGATGAGCTTGTTCTCAAAGTTGGTCACATCCACATTCTGGCTGCGGGCAAGGGCGAGTTCCTTCTTATAGCCGACCGTATTCTTTGCCGCGTTAACAAGCAGCATGATAAGCGACTTGAAGAACTGAGGACGAATGACAAACATTTTCGGATAGCGGTAAGAGACATCTACAATGCCGGTATTATATAACTCACTTTCAGGCTCCAGGAGGGATACAAGGACTGCATACTCACACTTCTTCTCATTTCTGTCCTGATCCAATTTCTTAAAGAAGTCCTCATTCTTGTGCTTAGTAGCCGTTTCATCCATCTCGTTCTTCATCTCGAACATAATGGAGATATACTCGGTACCATCCTCATTATCACGGAAGATAAAGTCGCCCTTCGAACCACTGGAAGCATCGTTATCTTTCTCAAAATAGGCATTCGGGAACATCGGTCGCATCTCGCCGTTGAACACGTTGCTGCAGTGTGCTTCCAGGGTCTCACCTACCATTTTGGTAGACAGGCGAGCTTTGAAATCCTTGAGTCGCTCAACTTCATCGTTGGCGACACGAAGGCGAGATTCATAGTCTTCCTTCAACCCTTTCTCTCGCACAGATGCTTCTGATTTAGCAACCCGCAGCTTGCCCTCGTAGTCGTTTACAATGCTCTGCTCACGCAGTGTCGCCTCCGAAGCCGCGAGCTTGGCCTGTGACTTAAGGCCGGCAATCTCAGTTTCCTTTGCCTGCACTTCTTCTTTCGCCTGCTGGCGCTCTCGAAGGACAGCTATCTCTAAGGCCTGAGCATTCTGCTCAATAGTTGCCCGAAGTGATGCAATCTCTTTTTCTTTCTCTGTCACTGCAGCACTGAGTTCCAACTCTCGCTTGTCGCTCATAGCGGTAATCTGTTCCTTTAGTCGGAGTATTTCGCTGTCCTTCTCACCGATGACCTTGTCTTTGGCGGACAACTCCTTCTGGTGCTCCTGACCAGCTTGCGCATCACGGGCCTTTTGTTCCGCTTCCTGCTGTTTGTGGAGCTCAGCAATACGGCGGTCTATCTCGGCATTAAACTCGGCTCCCTTAACCTGGCTGAGAATGGCTGCGTAATGTAAGCATCCGAAGAAGTACATATTGACAAAGTGAGATGCAACTGACATCGCTGA
>JAKSJH010000059.1 GCA_024398315.1 Bacteroidales bacterium | reverse complement strand
CCTCACTGACAGAGCCAGAATCTGTAGTGCTACCATTACACCATATCTCAATGTCTGCGATGCCTCTCGGAATCGGATTGCAAAATTATATTCTTTTCTTGTAAATGACAAATATTATTTCACTTTTTTTCATCCTCCCCGCCGTCACGCTTTCTTGAATATGGTGACGGAGGCCCACACCTGGCATCCTTCGCCCCTTCCGACGAAGCCCAGATGCTCGGTGGTGGTGGCCTTGACGGACACGCAGGAGACGTCGGTTCCGATCACATCCGCCAGCGTCTGTCTCATGAGGTCGATGTGGGGGCGGAGCTTCGGGGCCTGGAGGGCGATGGTGATGTCCGCATTGCCCACCTGCCATCCGTCCTGTTCAAGCAGGCGCACGACTTCTGCGAGCAGCTTCTTGCTGTCTATTCCTTTGAACCTGTCGTCGCTGTCCGGGAAATGAAGCCCGATGTCGCCTTTGGCCGCAGCGCCCAGAAGAGCGTCACAAAGCGCGTGGATGGCCACGTCTCCGTCGGAATGGGCGACGAACCCCCTGTCCGAAGGAACTTCCACTCCGCAGAGCCACATCGGCAGCCCTTCTGCAATCTGGTGGACATCATAGCCGTTGCCCACCCTGAACATCAGTCCTGACATATTCATTGAATATTATTCCCCGGTTGCTTCCGCAAGACGGAGGAGGGTCGTGAACGAGAAATAGTTGCATCCGAGCCAGAAATATTCGACCGGCTCGTCGATTGAAAGTATCATGCCGGTGACCTGGTTCTGAAGGATGGTGAGATGGTCCATGAGGGCGCGCGCCTTCTCGAGCAGGAGCCTCTCTCCGGTGATGGCGTAGAGGTCGAGGTAGGCGTTGGCCATGTTGGCGCTGCTGTCATCGACCGGCTCGTAGCAGAAGTACTGCTCGAAGGTGCTCGGGGTAGGGATCTCCCTGACTCCTGTGACCTCGTCCGGGAGGTAGTCCCAGTGGACGAACTGGTCCTCGCTGAGCCTTATCAGGTCGGTGGCGTCCTTGATGTCCTTCTCGGAAGGACTGCCGGTGTTGAGCAGGTAGGAGGCGTAGACGGCCGAGGTGCAGTTGGTAAGATTCTGGTAAGGCTGCGAACCCGTCCCGTAGGTGTCCTCGAAAGAGCCTTCGAGGTCGAAGGTCTCCAGAGCTGTCTCTGTCATCCACTTGACAGCCTTCTCCTTCATGGAGGCGTACTTCGTGATGCCATATTCCTTTTCCAGTCTCTGGATGTAGATGAGCAGAAGTTCGAGGGTGACCTTCCCGTCATTCATCGGCTCGCCGGTGACGAAGTCGACCTTTACAGGGAAGGAGCCGTCCTCGGCCTGGATCTTTGAATATGTGTCCGCGATCTTGAGCGCTCTGTCGAAATAGAGGCTGTCACCGCAGGCGTTGAAGAGGTCCAGGAAGCCGTGACCGGCCTTGGTGGCCTCCATCACCATCGCCCAGCCCTTGTTGAAGCTCTGGAAGGCCTGGGCTCCATCGAGATAGAAGGTCGGAGGGAAGAACTCGAGAGGGTCGCCTTCCGGACGGCTCTGGTCGATGAGGAACTGTGCGCAGTGGCGGGCGATGGTGAGCGCCTCCTCCCTGTATTCAGGAATGTTCTGCGCGATGAAGGCCTCGGTCCGCAGGGTCGCTCCGCCGATCTTCGCCGGGTACGCGTTGAGGCAGTAGCTCATGTCGGGCACGTAATTGGTCTTCCAGCTCTGCATGGCCGGCATCCTGTGGGCGTAAAGAGCGGCTCTCATGGCCGCCTCGCGGTAAGGACGAGCCTTTCCCGGATAAGGTCCGCTGAACGGGAAGTCGCGCAGGAAGTCCCTTTCGCCTACCGTCCTGATGACATTGCCGTCCTTGTCGAGAGCGTCTACCGTGAGGTGGACGTCGGCAGGATGGATGTCGTTCCAGATCGGTGAGAGGTCGGTGTCAGGCCTGTCTGCGGTGAACGACCATTCGTCCCCGGTCTTCGGATCCTTCACCGTGTAGCGGTACGAGACGGCCCCGTCGGCGGTCTCGAAACTGAATGCCGGTGCGTAGAGGAACTTCCTCGCGAAGCCGTTCCAGCTCGGGTTGCGTCCTTCGTAGGCGGGACGGATCGGTTCAAGATATTCCTCAGCTGCCTTTGCGTTGACAGTCTGGAAGACATCTCCCTCTTTCTGTCCGCAGGAGGCGGTCAGCAGCACGGCGGCCGCCAGCAGAATCATTTTCTTCATCTCGTATCTGTTTTTGTTTCAATCTACGGTAAAGTCCTTCGGGAAGCCGTTGCCGGAAGGGCACGCTCCTCTACAAATGTAAGGACTTCATCCGGATTATTAAGAAAAAAGTGTAAATTTGGTCAAAAGAACAATTCTGATGGGCATCAAAAGAACTATCCTTGCAGCGTGTGCGGCGCTGGCAGTCTCCCTCTCGGCAAATGCCGGATCATGGGTCCGCATCAATCAGCTGGGCTATATTCCTTCATCCACCAAGGTGGCGGTCTTCGTCAGCAACGACGACCTGCAGGTCAGCGGCTTCGAGGTCGTCGACGTCTTCACCGGCAAGACGGTCCTCCGCTCCAAGGCGGTCAGGCCGACCGGTGTGCTCGGCGAACTCAGGACCACATGCAGGCTGGACTTCAGCTCACTTGAGACTGAAAGCGCCTACAGGATCAGGGTCCATGCGTCGGCTCCCGGGTCGAAGGACGAGGTTGTGACCGAATCCGATGTCTTTCCGGTCAACGGAGGAGTCTACGACGGCACCGCTGACTTCGTCCTGAACTACATGAGGCAGCAGAGATGCGGCTGGAATCCGTTCATCAGGGACAGCTGTCACACTCGCGACGCCATCATCGTGGGCCATCCCGACCCTGCAAAGGACTCCACCCACTTGGATGTCACCGGCGGCTGGCACGACGCCTCCGACTGTCTCCAGTACACGACAACGTCCGCCAACGCCATCTACCAGATGATGTTCGCCTACAAGAGCAATCCTGGCGCTTTCTCGGACAATTACGACAAGGACGGCCGTCCTGGCCGCAACGGGGTCCCCGACATCGTCGACGAAATCCGCTGGGGCCTTGTCTGGCTTGACAAGATGAACCCGGAGCCCGGCGAGATGTACAACCAGATCGCCGATGACCGCGACCATGTCGGAATGGGCCTGCCGAGCAAGCAGATGGCCGATTACGGCTGGGGCAAAGGCAAGGAGAGACCGGTCTGGTTCTGCTCCGGAGAGCCTCAGCAGAGAGGCCGCACCGGTCTGAAGAACAAGACCACCGGCATCGCCAGCATCGCCGGGAAGTACGCATCCTGTTTCGCCCTGGGTTCGGAGGTCCTTGCTCCTTACTACCCGGAACTGGCGGAAAAGATCGGAGCCAAGGCGCAGGCGGCCTATGATGCCGGAGTCGCCAAACCTGGCTTCTGCCAGACCGCATCCGTCCTGTCGCCTTACATCTACGAAGAGGAGAACTGGGCCGACGACATGGAACTCGCCGCCATCGAACTCTATCACAAGACCGGTGACAGGAAGTACATCGACGAGGCGGTTGAATACGGTCGCAAGGAGATTGTCACCCCTTGGATGGGGGCCGACAGCGCCCGCCACTACCAGTGGTACCCGTTCATGAACATGGGCCACTGTCTGCTGGCCTCCGAGGCTGGCGGGAAGGTGTCCGCCGAATTCGTCCGCAACGTCCGCACCGGCATCGAACGTGTCTGGCAGCGCGGCAAGGACCATCCTTTCCTCTACGGAATTCCGGGAATATGGTGCAGCAACAACCTGACCACCGCCATGCTGACCCAGTGCATCCTCTACCGTCAGATGACCGGCGACACAACCTTTCAGGAGATGGAAGGAGCTCTGCGTGACTGGCTTCTGGGCTGCAACCCATGGGGCGTCAGCATGATCGTCGAACTTCCTCGCGGAGGAGTCTATCCGACCCAGCCGCATTCTTTCATTCCGAGAATGGGCCTCGGCAACACCACCGGAGGCCTCGTTGACGGACCTGTCTACAGCACCATATTCGGAAGCCTTCTCGGTGTCAGCATGGAAGGCGGCATCAACTACATGGATGTCCAGCCGGGCGACATCGTCTACCATGACAGCACCCACGACTATTCGACGGACGAGCCTACCATGGACGGCACCGCCTGCCTGACCTTCCCGTTCTCCTTCTACCAGGCCGAGGGCCACGGATTCGAGGATCTCGTCCGTGACGGCAACATCTACTACCAGGGTGGAATAGTCAGGACCGACCCCGCCGCCAGGCACATCGACTTCGTGTTCACCGCTGCCGACAAGGCCGACGGAGCCGACAGGATCATCAGCACTCTCGGTGAATATGGCATCAAGGGCAGCTTCTTCTTCACCGGCGAGTTCTTCAAGAAATACCCGAAGGTCGTCAAGCGTCTCGTCAAGGAAGGCCACTATGTAGGCAGCCACAGCTACGGCCATCTCCTCTACTTCCCTTGGGGCCAGCCTGATTCGATGAGCGTCACCAAGGAGGAGTTCTTCGAGGACATGACGAAGAGCTATGCCCTGCTCCGCAAGGCCGGAGTCAAGGATGCCCCTAAGTTCATCCCGCCTTACGAGCACTACAATGCGGTGGTCTCCTCGTGGGCCCGCCAGCTGGGTCTCCAGGTCATGAATTACACTGAAGGCACTTCCACCAACGGGGACTACACCACTCCTTCGATGAAGAACTACTACAGCAGCGACTTCATCATGAACAAGATCTGGAAGTGCGAGGCGGCTGATCCGAACGGCCTTTCCGGTCACATCATGCTCATCCACTTCGGAACCGACGCCGAGCGTACCGACAAGTTCTATGACCGTCTGCCGGAACTCATCGACCAGCTCAAGGCCAAAGGCTATTCATTCACCCCGCTGCATTCCGACACCCCGCTGCATTCCGACAATTAGAAGATGTTCTGTCAACCATTATAAGAAACCGTTTTGAACCCTGACTGAATATGGAACCTGTGCTCATAACTGAAAAGGTGGCGCTGATCCGTCTGGGAGTCAGCCTTGTCCTCGGAGCCCTGATCGGCGCCGAGAGACGCATCCACAACCATCCGGCCGGGTCGAGGACCTTCATGCTGATCTGCATGGGCGCCACTCTGGCCACTCTCGCCTCAATCTACATCTGTCAGACCAATCCGAATCTCCTCAATGGAGACCCTGGCAGAATCGCCGCCCAGATTCTCACAGGAATAGGCTTCATCGGAGCCGGCCTCATCATCAAGGGCAACGATGGCGTTTCGGGCCTGACCACGGCTGCGTGCATATTCATGGCAGCCGTCATCGGTGTCGCAGTGGGTGTCGGGATGCTCCTCGTGGCCTCCGCCGTGACCGTCGTCGTCGTGCTGATTCTCTGGAGCTCATACGTTTCCAAAAAGCCAGGCTCGGACTCGTAATCTGTTGAACGGCGGATGTCCCTCATCAGTTTTTGCCCGTAACCTCCGATTCTCGCTTACGTTACGGGCACCGGAAATGGTGGAATCGCCCTTCTACGGCACTGCAGGGCATATTTCTTTCTCAAGGGCGCACTTATCCTGCACTGATTTTTGAGGTTACGGGCAAAGAGCTCCTCCGAGGCTGATGAACCACAGGAATGAGCCGAAACATTGTATTACTGGTGATCCGTCATAAACGTCTCAAACACACTTTTGCTGGTGATCCCAGGATAAGTGCGCTATAGCTAAAGGAATGTGCTCTGCAGCTGCGTTGAACGGTGATTTTGCCGATTCCTTTTCACATAACGTAATCGAAATAATGAGGTTACGTGCAAAGTGCCCCCCCGCCCGAGCGTCCGGAGAACCACGGGAATGAATCAACTTCACACATAGTTTTGCATATGATTCGCTATATATACCGGAGCCGATGTCCCGCTGCACCCGGGAGCACTGAGTCGTTGTGCTGCTCCCGAATGGCTTGTTATCACCTGAACCGGGAGCGATGAGTCGTTGTGCGGAAGGTGTGCGATTTCTTGGTACACCTTCCTCGGTTGTAAAATGTAATAGTTTATAAGGCAATATGTTAGACAAAATAGGCGAGGAAGGTATGCCACAAATCTGCACACCTTCCGCAGTGTCGGCTATCGGATTCACGGAGACGGGCTATATATACCGGAACCGATGTCCCACTGAACCGGGGAGCGCTGAATCGTTGTGTTGCTCCCGAATGGCTTGTAATGACCTGAACCTGGAGCGCTGAGTCGTTGTGCGGCTCCTGGATGGCACGTTATGCCCTGAATCGGGAGCGCTGAGTCGTTACGTTGCTCCCGAATGGCTTGTTATCACCTGATCCTGGAGCGCTGAATCGTTGTGCGGAAGGTGTGCGATTTCTTGGTACACCTTCCTCAGTGTCGGCTATCGGATTCACGGAGACGGGCTATTTATACAGTAACCGATGTCCCACTGAACCCGGGAGCGCTGAGTCGTTGCGCTGCTCCCGGATGGCTTGTTATCACCTGAACCTGGAGCGCTGAGCCGTTACGTTGCTCCCGGATGGCTTGTTATGCTCTGAACCGGGAGCGCTGAATCGTTGTGCTGCTCCCGAATGGCTTGTTATGCTCTGAACCGGGAGCGCTGAATCGTTGCGCTGCTCCCGGATTGTTTGTTTCACCAGAACTGTGGAGCGTAAATAGGGTTCTGTGCTCCCGGAATGGATGAGACCTTGAATCAAGTTCAGGGTGACGTGGTGACGTGGGTGAGGGCTATGGACCGGGTGGGGGGTCTGGGTGGCGTATTGTGCGTCATGCGTGACAGGTTGTTTGTGCGTCATGCCGGGCAGCGGTCCGGCATCCCTGTCGGTTGTGAGATGGGTTATTGATTCTGTCAATTTCAAATATTGAAAAAGACTTATAAAAATCAATATCAAAGCATGAATGCGGATGTATCTTTGCACCAGCGGACCGGAAGTCATGCACCAAGGATCCAGTCGGGCGGAAGGTCTGCGGCAACATATTCATAAAACATCAAAGCTATGGCAACAAGATTTTTTCTGTGCGCGACGTGCGGAAACGTTGTCGCAAAAGTGATCGAAGGAGCAGGCAAGATGGTCTGCTGCGGAGAAGAGATGATCGAGCTCAAGCCGGGAGTGTCCGACGGAGCCGTGGAGAAGCACCTTCCTGTCGTTGAAAAGACCGGGGAATGCTCTGTCAAGGTGAAGGTGGGTTCGATGCCTCATCCGATGATGGCGAACCACCACATCGTCTTCATCTATCTGGAAACTGAACACGGTGGCCAACTGCGCTACCTCAACGTCCCTGACGGAGCGGAAGCGGTGTTCTGCACCTGCGAGGACAAGCCGGTGGCGGCCTATGCCTTCTGCAACCTGCACGGTCTCTGGAAGACCGACCTGGCCGGACTCTTCAAGGACCAGGTGTGCTGCAAGGACCAGAAAGACCAGCAGTGCTGCAAGGACCAGCAATCGGCATGTAACGTCAAGGGTGGCTGCGAACCCGACAACGAGTGCTGCTGACCCCCATCATATTCATTACAGACCATCAAAAACTCTGAAGCCATGATTTCCGAAAGAATGCAGTCTGCCATCAACAGGCAGATCAACGCCGAGCTCTGGTCGGCCTATCTCTATCTTTCGATGGCGATGGACGCCGAGGCCAAGTCTCTTCCAGGCATCGCAAACTGGTTCCTGGCCCAGTGGAAGGAGGAACAGGACCATGCGAGGATATTCCAGAACTACATGAACGCCCGTGGAGCGAAGGTCCTCCTTCTTCCGGTCGATGGTGTTCCTCAGGAATGGGATTCTCCTCTGGAGATGTTCAGGGACACTCTCAGCCACGAACAGGAGGTCACGCAGATGATTGACCGGCTGGTCCGGATTGCTCTTGAAGAGAAAGACTTCGCGACTCTGAGCCGCCTCCAGTGGTTCGTCGACGAGCAGGTTGAGGAGGAGGACACAGCTGAGACGCTGTTGACCGATTTCGAACGCGCCGGCCGCGACTTCACCGCTCTGAAGGATCTGGACAACCGTCTCGCCGCCCGCACCTACCATCCCGCCGCCCCGCTCGGCTGAACCTCTAACCGGTCCCGGCTCTTCCAGGCTCAGACAGTCCCGGACATTTCCCGGTAAGTCGGTTCTGCTCTGCCAGCCCAGTCCAGAAGTGCCGTTCCCTCCCGGACTTGAACTTACAGATACATCCCAATGAACATTTTTCCTCCCGGCCCACCCGAGCCGGGAGTTTGTTGAATATGCCGTCAGCGGTCTATCGGTAGACGATCCTGACGCCGTCGTCCTTGCGGAGGTCGCCTATCACCTGGCCTTTCGCCATGTAGATTGTCTTCAGATCGGGGTTGTTCAGGCAGTCGAGGATGTTCAGAGCCTTGCAGCCGGAGATGTCGATGGTTTCAAGCTGGTTGTTGCTGACATCAAGATAGTAGAGCTTCGGATTATTGCCAAGGGTGACTGACTTGAGAACATTATTGTCAAGGTGGACTTCAGTCAGTTCCGGGCTGTTGCTGATGTCGATCTCTTCCAGTTTGCAATAGCCGAATCCGAGAAGGGACACCTGCTTCAATATGCTGATGTCTATGTGGCGGAGAGGAGTGGAATATACTCCGAAATATGTAAGAAGCCTGTTTTGGGAGACATCCAGTTCGGTCAGGCTCTGATGTTCGATGATCAGTTCGGTAAGCTTGGTGTTCTGGCTAAGGTCAATCTTTTTAATCTTGCCTGTATATGGATTTGTATTGTCTGTTGCCGGAGAGCATAAGGACAGCTTTGTCATATTCTTGAAGTGCTCTATGCCGGTGACCTCCTTGATTGACTCATTCTTTATTTCAATCTTCCTGACGCTTGATGCCTCTGTGAGGTTGATTTCACCATCGCCATCGGCATCGAATCTCCAGACTATGTATGCTTTGAAAAGAGTGTCCGGAATGTTGATGATGTCTTCCGGGTTATCTGGTTCATCCGGCTCATCCGGAGTGTCGGGATTGTCGGGGTTATCCGGCTGTTCGGGCTCGTCCGGCGTGTCGTTTCTCTTGGTGGAGAAGGATTTCTTCATTGACCGGAGCTCGTTCACACCATTGCTCACATAGGCGCAGTAGACATATTCAGTCCCAGGATTGAGAAAATCTATGGTGGCGGAAAACAGGCCTCTGTCGTCCATCTGAGCCACCACCTTGCTTGAGATGCCGGCCTCGAACCAGTAGAATCCGCATTCGGATATTCCTGCCGGATCTCCGACGCTGGCGGTCAGAACAGCACTCGTCTTGTCCGGATCGCAGCTCAGGTCCACAATTGACGGCAGGTCAGCCATCCTTCCCGTGTCTGATTTCATCATCCCCTGGCATGACGCCAGCAGCAATGCCGCGGTCAGACACCCTATGACATGCTTCAATGTTCCCATGTCACGAATATAGTAAAAATCATCCCAAAAAGAACCACTTTGACCCGCCGCCCCTACGAAATGAACCTAAACGAACTTGATTGTCCCGGCGGATGTTCACAAATTTGTGCCGGACCATAATTCAATGAGTGCTATTGCCATGTTATGGCAAAGTCAAGAAATAACTTTGGCGAAAAGACTGAATATAATACAACGACCATGAAAGTATTCAAAGTCACTCCCAAGCGGATCAAGCGGTCAAACAGGGCAAACGAAATTGCCGAAGCCTACAATAGTAAAAGAAATAGTGTTATTAACAATATCTAGAAATAATTAAAAATATGAGAATAGCTAAAATTATCGTCATAGCGATGTCTTCAGTTATCACTGTATCTTGTGGAACAACTAAGAAAGCACAACAGGCACAACTGCAACAATATCCTAACTATGGGGGGTATCAGCCAATGCCTGGATATTACCAACAAGGTCAACAAGGTGTTTATCAGGGGCAGGCCCCACAGTGTCAGCAGCAATATCAATCACAATCGGGATATGACAATTCTGGTTATGTAGAAGTAAAAAAATCTCCAATAGAAGAACTTTCCTTGGCTCTAGGCACAAACGAGATCAGGGCTTTTGGACAAGCTGAATCGAGAAATGAACAGATGGCACTTAATGCGGCCAGAGCCCAAGCCGTTGCAGCTCTTCAGGAAAAGATAGAAGTGTATGTTCGAGCCGGTCTTGATCAATATGCTCAAGAAACAGGTGTGAATTCAGAGTATGCACTTGATGAATCAACCAGAAATCAGGTTATGACTGCAGCAAAAGGTGTTGTAAATGGTGCGTCAGTTTTGGATACCAGGAAACTGTATAATCCAAACACAAAGCGTTACAAATATGAAGTATGTGTGACTTATAATAAGGCCGGTGTGATTGGTGTAATGCAACAGCAAAGTGATCGTATTCGTGCTAATGAAAAGAAATTCGAAGAGGATATGCAGAATGCGTGGGATGCTCTTGATGCGCTAAATAACCGAATGTCCCTTGGCGAGCAACAGCAACAGCGTCAGAATGAGATGGAGCAGAATAATCTTGATCGTCAGCATCAAAGGGATATGCAGTATCAGAATCAGCAGAATCAATACAATTTAGAAAGCCAGAGAATACAAGGACAGAATCAAGGCAATACTTCTGTTAATCTGAATGCCACAATTCCTACCAATTAACAAAAATGAACTATAGAAAGTTTATTGAACTGATTCTGGTAACTTTTGTATGCTGTCAGAACATTACTTATGCTGGGGGGAAGTCCGATAGACTCAAGCCCCAATGGGTTACTCACACATTACCAGAGCCTCAATCTAACTCATATATTTTCGTGCGTTCCCATGGAGAGGGTTCTTCATTAGCAGGGGCCAAGCAAATGGCTTTTGTATCAATGTCACAAAAACTCGAAATTGAGCGTGGATTAACAGTGAATACAAGTGTTCAATCAAGGGAGCGCTTGTATCAAAGCCAAAAGTCTTCCGGAAGCGAATATGAACAGGAGATAGTCCTGGATGTCACAGAAGATGGTCACCAACTAAAAATAGTATGCCGTGAAATAGATGAGTATTGGACAGAAAATAGTGGCAAATATAATGTAGATGTTTTATATACGGTGACCAACAAGAATTACTTTGGTGGTAGTTATGACAATGATATTAAGGTTTCTGCACAGTATGGTGCCGAAACCGGTTGTCTTTCAATAATCCCAAGTGTTGGACAGTTTTATAAAGGCAGTATTGTGAAAGGTTCCTTAATACTTGCTGGAGAAGTCGCTGCAGCCGGTGGATTCATACTCTGCGAAAACACGCGAGCATCCTATATCAAAAAGATGCATGAACAACCAAAACATGCTTCAGAGTATAATTCTATGGCCGACTCATGGGAAACAGGTCGTAATGTCTGTATTGGAGCTGCCGCTGCAATTTATGTCTACAATTTAATCGATGCCTTTGTTGCACCTGGAGCAAAGCGTGTTCTGGTTACAAACAGAGTTGTTAGTCTCTCCGCTAAACCATATATGGATTCAAATAGTACCTCAATATGTTTAACCTTAAATTTCTAATGAACAATATGAGACGTATAAGTGTTGGATTCTCAATTCTCTCTAGTTTGCTAATAATTAGTTGTTCCAATAATAATTCTAAACAGCTCTTTTCTGTTCAAGAAAGAGATGGCGGAAAATGGAGCATAATAGATGAGAATGGTCAATTCTTTTTGGAGGACGAATTCTCAGGAGAGGTAACTGCTCCGGTTAATGGGATGTTTTATTCGGAGAAGCCCGATGGGACTTTTCTCATGTACTCTCTCAAGAAACCTGATGTGCCAATTGGTCCGGTGCTGAAAGATTGGTCGTATTTTTCTGATGATGTTGCACTAGTCGTAGAGCCGGAGCATGCTATCGAAATCATAAATAAAGTGGGAGATGTAATTGCCGAACTTCCGTCTAAGAAGCTGTTTAAATTTTATTGAAAAATAATGTTATGTAGCTGTGCAAATAC
>JAKSJH010000058.1 GCA_024398315.1 Bacteroidales bacterium | reverse complement strand
GCCGAGATCCTTAGGACGGGCGACGATCGTGCCGACACCGAGGATGGCGCTCTGAGGAACGTTGATGATAGGGGTGAAGTACTCGACACCGAAGCCTCCGAGGTTGGAGACGGTGAACGAAGCGGCTTCAGATGAGAGGAGGTCAGGGCTGATGCTTCCCTTCTTGCAGTCTTCGGCGACCTTCTTGGGGTTCTTGGCGAGGCGGATGATGTTGGGGTCATTGGCGTTCTTGACAGCAGGGACCATCAGGCCGCGCTCGGTGTCGACAGCGAGACCGAGGTTGACGTTCTTGAAGAGACGCATTGCATCACCGAGGCAGTGGGAGTTGAGGTTAGGGAACTTCTGGAGAGCCTTGATGACAGCATAGCAGACGAAGTCGTTGATAGTGATGTTGACATCGATCTTTCCTTCCTCGAGGGCCTTCTTGGCCTTCTTGCGGAGGGCCTGGACCTTGCGGGCGTCAGCGCCGAGCATGTGGGTGAGCTGGGCTGAGTTCTGGAGGGAGTTGTACATCGACTTGGCGATGATCTTGCGCATGTTGGACATCTTCTTGACCTCGAATTCCTCACCTTCACCCTGGATGTCGGTGTGGTTGGCCTTCCAGACCTTGAGGTCGGAGCCCTTGACGGCGCCTGCGAGGCCTGTGCCTGCACCGGCGACAAGGCCGCCTTCGGCCATCTTCGCCTTGGCAAGACCTGTGAGAGGGCCCTGGGCTGCGGCTGCAGCGATGATGTCCCTTTCGATGATACGTCCGTGAGGGCCTGATCCGGCTACTGCGTCAGTGTTGACACCCTTCTCCTTGGCGAGCTTTCTTGCCCTTGGAGAGACAGGGGCGCCTGCAACTGCAGGAGCGGCTGCCACAGGGGCTGCGGCGGCTGCAGGAGCTGCGGCGGCTGCAGGGGCTGCGGCTGGTGCGGCTGCTGCAGGAGCGGCTGCGCCGGCCTTAGGGTCGAACTCAGCGAATGAATCGCCTGGCTTTCCGATGACCATCACGTTCTGGAGAACAGGAATCTCGTCACCGTCATTCCAGAAGATTGCGAGAACAGTTCCGTCCACCTTGGCCTCTTCCTCGAAGGAAGCCTTGTCAGTCTCATAGCTGAAGAGGACGTCACCGGCCTTCACTGTGTCGCCGACCTTGACCTTGAACTCGGAAACGATGCAGCTTTCCACTGACTGACCGTTCTTCGGCATGAACACAACGCCCTCATGAGGGGTGGCGGCAACGGCGGCAGGAGCAGGAGCAGCGGCAGGAGCCGGTGCTGGTGCTGGTGCAGGAGCCGGTGCGGCTGCAGGAGCTGCTCCGGCAGGAGCGAACTCTGCGAACGACTCGCCCGGATTGCCGATCACCATGACGTTGGTGAGGCATGGGATCTCGTCACCATCTGCGAAGAAGCAGGCCAGGACGGTACCTTCGACCTTGGCTTCCTCATCAAAAGACGCCTTGTCAGTCTCATAGCTGAACAGGACGTCGCCAACAGCCACCTTGTCACCTACTTTCTTCTTGAATTCGGAAACGATGCAGCTTTCTACTGATTGCCCTTGCTTGGGCATGATTACAACCTGTGCCATTAAAATATGATATTTAAACTTTAAATTTCAGTCAAATTTTCAATCAGACAAAGTTAAAATTTTTCCGTGTTATAAAAAAGGTTTATTTTTGTTTTCGGAATGAGAAATACCATAAATCAAATTCAAAATATCAAATAAAAAATGCAATCAGCAGCAGATTTGAAAAAGACTGCCTCTCAGGTAAGGAGAGACATCATCAGGATGGTCACCAAGGCTAAGTCCGGTCACCCGGGCGGCTCCATGAGCTGCGCCGATTTCCTGACTGCGTTGTACTTCAACGTAATGGATCACAATCCTGCAACTTGGACAAGAGACGCCAAGGGACAGGATGCATTCATCCTCTCGGCAGGACACCTTACTCCTGTCTACTACTCTCTTCTTTCCAGGTCAGGCTACTTCCCTGTGGATGAGATGAACACTTTCCGTAAGTTCGGCACCCGCCTTCAGGGCCACCCGTCAGTCGAGAAGGGTCTTCCAGGAATCACCCAGACTTCAGGTTCCCTCGGACAGGGCCTTTCTGCAGCCATAGGTATCGCGCTCGCCAAGAAGCTTGACAAGGATTCACACGTTGTCTACACAATGCTCGGCGACGGTGAGAGCGAGGAAGGACAGATCTGGGAGGCCGGCATGTTCGCCGCTCACCACCAGGTTGACAACCTCATCGCAATGACCGACAGGAACCACCAGCAGATCGACGGCACCACTGAGAATGTCGCAGGTCTTGGAGACCTCACCGCAAAGTGGGTCGCTTTCGGATGGGACGTCATCGAAGCTGACGGACACGACATGGACGCCATCCTCGACGCTTTCGCAAAGGCAAAGGCAAAGGTAGGCCAGGGCAAGCCGATCATGATCATGTTCAACACTGAGATGGGTCACGGCGTGGACTTCATGGCCGGCACCCACAAGTGGCACGGCAACGCTCCAAGCGAGGAGCAGTGCGCCAACGCCATGACTCAGCTTGAAGAGACTCTGGGCGATTTTTAAGAGTGATTTAATCCATTAATTCGAAAACATCATGAAAAAATACACTGACAAAGGAAAGAAAGACACCCGTAGCGGTTTCGGCGCCGGTCTCTACGAAGCAGGAAAGGCTGACGAGAGAGTAGTCCCTCTCACCGCTGACCTCAAGGGCTCCCTCAAGATGGATGCCTTCGCTGCAGAATTCCCTGAGAGATACTATGAGTGCGGTATCGCCGAGGCCAACATGGTCGGCGCCGCAGCAGGTCTTGCAATCGCCGGAAAGGTTCCTTTCGTAGGATCTTTCGCAGAGTTCGTCACCGGTCGTGTCTACGACCAGATCCGCATGGAGGTCTGCTACGGTGAGACCAACGTGAAGATCGCTTCTTCACACGCCGGTATCACCCTCGGTGAGGATGGTGCCACCCACCAGACAATGGAGGACATCGCTCTCATGCGCGCCCTTCCTAACATGGTCGTCATCAACCCTTGCGACTGGACTCAGACGAAGAACGCCACCATCGCAGCCGCAAAGTACGACGGACCTGTCTACCTCCGTTTCGGAAGACCGAAGGTCGCTGACTTCATGCCTGACGAGCCGTTCGAAATCGGTAAGGCCTATGTCCTCAACGAGGGCAAGGACGTCACCATCTTCGCAACCGGCCACATGGTCTGGGAGTCCCTCCAGGCAGCCGAGGCCCTCGAGGCTGAAGGCATCAGCGCCGAAGTGATCGACATCGCCACCATCAAGCCTCTCGACACCGAAGCCGTCATCGCTTCCGCAGCGAAGACAGGCGCAGTCGTAGTCGCCGAGGAGCACAACATGGCAGGCGGACTCGGCGAGCTCATCGCCGGTGTCCTCGCAGGTTCATGCCCTAAGCCTGTTGAATATGTCAACGGCAAGGACCAGTTCGGCCAGAGCGGAACTCCTTCAGAGCTTCTCGCCGCCTACAACATGGACGCAGCCCACATCGCTGAAGCAGCCAAGAAGGTGATGGAGAGGAAGTAATCCCTCTTCCACATCCTTGAATATTCATAAATACCCCCGGAAAACGTAAATGCTTTCCGGGGGTTTTTACGTTTCTTTCGGTCCTTCTCGGATTCATTCGCCATCTTTGTCCCGACGCAACCCGTCATATTCAAGAAAACCATAAACACAGACTATGAGAATCAAGGAACTGTACGAAGAGGACAGGCCGAGGGAGAAGATGCTCGCAAGGGGGCCCGAGGCGATGACCCCGGCAGAGCTGCTGGCCATTCTGCTGGCAACCGGGACCAGGAAGGAGAACGTGCTGGAAGTGGCGAACAGGCTGCTGGCAAGATGCGGAGGGAATCTGGGAGAACTCGCCGCGATGAGCAAGGAGACCATGATGGAGACCGACGGGATCGGTCCCGTGAAATACGCCACGATAGCGGCGGCGCTGGAACTTGGGAGAAGGAGTTTCGGAAGCCGGACGACCGGAAAGATGACGGTGAACGGTCCGGAAACGGTGTGGAGGATGATAGGCCCCCGCATGAAAGGGCTGGAACACGAAGAACTCTGGATTATCTACCTCAACAGCGGCAACAGGGTCCTGCATGTCGGGATGGCCAGCAAAGGAGGCAGCACGGCCACGGTCATCGATCCGAAAATCATCGTGAAAGAAGCCCTGGACAGGCGTGCGAGGGGGATAATCATGGTCCACAACCATCCTTCAGGCAATCCCAGGCCTGGAGAGAGGGACATCGAGGAGACGGAGAACATAAAGAAAGCAGTCAACACTTTCGACATCAGCCTGCTCGACCACATCATCATCTGCGACGACTGTTACTTCAGCTTCGCCGATGAAAGGGTGAGCGTGATGGGATGAATATGCCTATATTTCCTTACGGAGGCTGGCCTTCGGGATGCTGAGCTGGTCGCGGTACTTGGCTATGGTACGCCTGGCCACCTTGTAGCCGCGGCGGCCCATTTCGACAACCAGCTGGTCGTCGGTGAGAGGCTTGCGCTTGTCCTCTGAGTCCACAAGTTCGCGGAGAGACTTCTTGAGTTCTCGCGTGCTCACCTCGACACCATCCTGAGTCTCAAGACCTTCCGAGAAGAAGAACTTGAGCGGATAGATTCCGAAATGGGTCTCGATGTACTTGCTGTTGACCACTCGGGAGATGGTCGAGATGTCGAATCCGGTCACTTCGGCAATGTCCTTGAGGACCATCGGGCGGAGATTGGACTCGTTGCCGTCGAGGAAATAGTCGTGCTGGTAGTCCAGGATGGCGCGCATCGTGCTTTCGAGAGTGTTGTGTCTCTGTTTCAAGGCCTCAACGAACCACTTGGCGGAATCGATCTTCTGCTTGACGAACGTCGCCGCCTCCTTCTGGCTGCGGTCGTTGGAGTTCTGGGCCGTGGCAAGGATGTCGGCGTACTTGCGGTTCACTCTGATTTCAGGTATGTTGAAGCGGGGCATGCTCAGCCGGAGCTCCCCGTCGACGAGGTCCAGCACGAAATCAGGCACGATCTGCTGCGCCTGGTCGTTGTAGGTGTCGTCGATCTGTCCGCCAGGGGCAGGATTCAGCTTGACGATCCTGGTGAGGGCCGCCCTCATCTGCTCTTCGGAGAGGGACAGACGGGACATTATCTTCTGGAAATGCTTTCCTGAGAACTCCTGGAAGCAGTCTGACAGGATCCTCCTGGCATTGACGACATCCTCGCTCTGACGGAAAGACTTGAGCTGGAGCAGGAGGCACTCGCGGAGGTCCCTCGCGCCGACTCCGACCGGTTCGAATTCCTGG
Source organism: Bacteroidales bacterium (assembly GCA_024398315.1). Classification (GTDB taxonomy): domain Bacteria; phylum Bacteroidota; class Bacteroidia; order Bacteroidales; family UBA932; genus Cryptobacteroides. The sequence goes on along the minus strand of JAKSJH010000058.1, from coordinate 6,775 downwards.
ATGACCTTCAGCATGGACAGCACCTCCTCCTCATCCGAAGTGATGTTGGCCCTGAAGGCAAGGTCGTCCACTATGTTCTCGAGATCCCTGCGGAGATAGCCGTCCTCGTCGAGGCTGCCGATTATGAAAGACGCCACATCCCTCTGATGAGGGGTGAGACTGCGGTAGCCCAGCTGCTCCATGAGACTCTGGGTGAAGCTTTCCTTGACGGAGAATGTGTTGTACTCGGGACGTTCGTCCTTGCCGTAGTTGTTGACGCGGAGGTTGTAGTAAGGGATCGGGTCATTCTCGTCGATCTCGTCGATGGAGATGTCCTTCGGTTCCTCGTCGGTCTCCTCCTCTTCGCGGACAGGAGCATCATCCAGCACAGGATTCTCCTCGAACTCGGACTTGATCCTCTGTTCGAGTTCCTGTACGGGCAGCTCTATGAGCTTTATGGTCTGAATCTGGAGGGGTGAGAGCTTCTGGGTCTGCTTCAGCTCCAGTCCTTGTTTGATGCTCTGTGCCATGGGTCAGCGCTATTGTGTGTCCTCCTCAGAAACGGTTTCCGGCAAGGAGACCGGATAGTCTATGGTCTCGGCCACGATGAAAGCGGTCGGGAACGAGCCTTTTATGCTGCGAAGAAGCTTCATCGCCTCGGATTTCGTCCGGAAGTCGCCCACAGTCACCTTGAAGAAAGGATTGGTGTAGGTCCTGTAGGCCGGAATGCTCGGATACATCCCCTTGAACCGGTTCATCGCCGCTTCGGAGGCTCCTCTTGCGTTCTGCTTGTTGTCAGAGAATATCCTTACACGGTAGCCGTTGATTTTCCTGGAGCCGTTCGACGCCAGCTGAGAGGAATAGGCTTTCTTGATGTTGGCGGACTGGTGGAGAGTGACGTCTCCGTCCTTGCCGCCGGTCGAACCGTCCAGAAGGCTGATGATGTTCTTGCCGACCAGGGTCGAGTCCACCACGGCCTCCCTGGCCACACCGGCAGTGTCAACCGCCTCCGTCTGGGCCTGCAGGGCGAAGGAAGAGGCGGCAAGAGCCACGATGATAGAAATGATATGCTTGTGTGTCATATATGTTCCGAACAGTTTCATTCAGCGAGTTTCGCTATGTCTATATTCTTGAATTTCAATTTCTTCCCAACTCCATTACGAAGACGGACCTTCGCCTTCACGTCGGTCGTGAAGCCTTCCAGGCTGCGGCTGCCGGCCACCTGCATTATCTGCCTCAGTCCGACCCCGTCGGCCAGGGTTGCCGTACAAGGCAGGTCATAGACCTTGACGCAGCGGGCCTCCACGGAGAGAGTGTCGGCGGTGTACCTTGCAAAGTTCTGGCCATTGTATTTGAGAAGGCCGTCAAGACCGGTCACGGTAAAGCCCAGAGACGGGTTGTCGATGCCGAGGGTGACCACAGCCTTGACGCTGCGAAGCCCCTGGAGCGAATATGACTCCAGTCCGCAGGACGTCACTTCGATGTCCTTTATCTTCGAGATGCCGCAGCTGGTCATCCCGAAACAGAAAGCGAGAGCGACTGAAAGCGCCGCGAGTCTCGATGCGATTGTCCTTGTTTTTTTCAGCATAGTATCCACAAAGATAGGAAAATTACCTTTCATATCATAAATTGACGGCCAGGGAAAGGCTGAATATGTCCATGTGCCTCATGCCGCTGCCACTGTTCCCGAATGCCGTCGAGAGCAGATGCGGGATGCCTATCGCAGCGTCGACCCCCACGAACAGGACATCGCTGAGTCTCACCGAAACACTTGGATGGATGCCGTAGTCGAAAGACCTGTAGAGCATCCTGCCGTCGGATGAGAAGTCACTGAAGTCACCGTTGTAGTAATTGTCCCTGTTGAGCAGCCAGCCGCACCAGGGTCCTATTCCGACAACCATCGGGAGAGGGAGCTTGTCGAAACGGCGTCTGAAAGGCGCAGAGATGTCGAGCCTGTAAAGGGCGCTGGATTCATCATAGCCGTAGTCGAACAGTCTCGACACGTCGTTGGTGAAGTTCCTTAGAGTCACCGCAGGAGTGACGTACCAGCCCTTGTCGAGCATGACACGGACCGAATAGGAGACATTGAAAGACATGCCCATCTTTCCGTTGCCCGTCGAATATGTGCCGAAACCGATGTCCAGAGCGGTGTCGGGATACACTTTCTGGGCATTCGACACCAGGCAGCAGAGGGACAGCGCAAGGACCGCAGCAATTTTCTTGATCATTTCCATGATGACAGTGTTCAGTCAGCACAAAGATATAAAAATTACATATCTTTGCACTGGTTTACGCGAAGACTTGAGCGCGGAGCCAGAGAAAGATGAGCAAGAAACTCTACATAGAGACCTACGGTTGCCAGATGAACGTCGGCGACTCCGAAGTGATATTCTCCATCCTCGGCAAGGAAGGCTACGAAAGGACCGAGCGGATCGAAGAGGCAGACGTGATCCTCGCAAACACGTGTTCCGTCAGGGACAATGCGGAGCAGAGGATCTGGGGGCGCATCGAAGTGTTCCACAAGCAGAAGGCGACACGTCCTGAGGTCGTCGTCGGCATCGTCGGATGCATGGCCGAAAGGCTCAAGGACAAGCTCATCGAGACTGGCAAGGTCGACATCGTGGCCGGACCGGACTCATACAGGAGCCTGCCCCAGCTGCTCGCTGACGTCACCCCTGACAGTCCTCAGATCAATGTCCTGCTCTCCCACGAGGAGACCTACGCCGACATCGTCCCGCTGAGGACGGACAGGAACGGGGTCTCCGCCGTCATCTCCATAATGAGGGGATGCAACAACGTGTGCTCATACTGCGTTGTCCCTTACACAAGAGGAGCGGAGCGCAGCCGTGACCCGAAGACGATCATCGACGAGGCTGCGGATGTGTTCTCGAAAGGCTACAAGGAGGTCACCCTTCTGGGCCAGAACGTGGACTCATACCTCTGGAAAGGTCCGGACGGGGAGCAGGTGACCTTCCCTCAGCTGCTCGAGAGCGTGGCACGTATCAGTCCGGACCTGCGGGTCCGCTTCGCGACCAACCATCCGAAGGACATCAGCGACGAGCTCATCAGCGTCATGGCAAGGTACGAGAACATCTGCGAGCATATCCATCTTCCGGTCCAGTCCGGAAGCGACCGTCTGCTGGAGAAGATGAGAAGGCGCTACACAAGTGCGTGGTACCTTGAAAGGGTGGCCAGGATCAGAGAGGCCATGCCGGGATGCGGCATCACCACGGATGTGATCGCCGGATTCTGCTCCGAGACAGAGGAGGACCACCAGGACACGCTCAGGCTGTTCAGGGAGGTAGGGTTCGACTACGCCTACATGTTCTATTATTCAGAGCGTCCGGGGACTCTTGCCGCGCGTCACTATCCTGACGACGTGCCTCTTGAGGTCAAGACACGCAGGCTCAACGAAATCATCGCACTGCAGAACGAGCTCAGCCTGGAAAGCAACAGGAGGGACATCGGTAAGAAGTTCAAGGTGCTGGTCGAAGGGCCGTCCAAGAAGAACAGCGAGGAGCTCTGCGGGCGCACCGGCAGCAACAAGATGTGTGTCTTCCCGGACACCGTCCACAGGAGCGGCGACTATGTGACGGTCGAAGTGCTCAGCTGCACGTCAGCGACACTGATCTGCAGGCTCGCCGAGTGATTCAGAAGGAGGCGACGCACCACGGGCCGACGTGCCAGTGGTCCGCTTCGAGCATGAAGTCTTCGAAGGCCTCCTCCGAGGTCAGTTTGTCCTGGCTTGTGATGACGACAAGATGCTTCGCCCCTGAGAGGCACGGCTCCATCACCTCATTCCGGAAACGTTCCATATCCTTCTCGTAGTCAATCACTTCCCTACCGAGATAGATTTTCATGTTCGCCGATCTCTTAACGAATATGGTGACGACGTCACTGCCTTCGGGCACTGTCGCGCAGACATTGCCGTAGCCGGCCCAGTCATTGATGCGGGTGATGGAGAATGAAGCCGAATATGCTCCCAGAATCAGGGCCGCCGCCCCCGCGGTGATGGCCATGGTGTGACGCCCCCGCCAGAGTTCGACGATGGCGAAGACTATTCCTGCGGCCATCAGGAATATTCCGAAAACGACAAGATGGTCAGTGAGGAACGAATATTCAGCAAGTATGAGGTCAACCGGAGGGATTCCCTTTAAGAACGCCATAGCCGCAAGGGTGGAGACAAGAGCCAGGGCGAGCAGTCCCCAGACCGCCGTCAGTGCCCAGGTCATCCATCTCTTCCATCCGGTCCTGAGCTCCACTTCCGAGAAGAGCATCACCATGAAGGGGATGACCGGGGTGAAGTAGATGGCCAGCTTGGCGCTGAAGCAGGACAGCATAAGCGTAGTGGAAACAACTGATACTGAAAAGAATATTTCCTTGTCGCTCCTTTCTTTCCTTCGGGCGGACAGACTGGCGGCGACCGCTCCTGCAAGCAGGATGCAATAAGGGGCCGTCACGTACCAGACCGTCATGAAATAGTACCAGAAAGGATTCTTGTGGTGGAAGGAGTTCACGGCCCTGCCGACCGTCTGGTGGAAGAGGAGGTTGTTGAGATAGTCCCTGCCTCCGTCAAGATAGACTCCCGTGAACCATACAGCACAGAGCGCCGCGATGATGCCCCAGGTCTTCCATCCCAGATAACGTCCGACCTCCCTGCCTTTTTTCTTCAGAAGCAGGAAGACGAGGATCACCAGAGGCGGCATCATGACTCCGACAGGGCCCTTGGTGAAGAGGGCCAGGAATATCCACAATGGAAGGAGGATCTCCTGGCGCCTGCGGTTCCCCTCTCCTTCGTACATCCGGTAGAAGGTGTAGAGGGCGAGGACTATGAACATGCACATCAGCATGTCCATCCGGAGGAAGACTGACAGACCGAGAACAAGTGCGGAAGTCATTGTCAGAGAAGCATATGCAATCCTTTCAAGAGGATCCTTACGTCCCATCCAGCGGTCCATCACCGCCACAGTGACGAAGGCAGGGATCAGCGAGAACAGTGACAGGAAGAACATCGAATGCTTCCCGAACAGAAGTCTCGACAGCATCACGATCCAGAGATAGAGGGGCGGTTTGTCGGCGTATGGTTCACCGTTGAGGGTGAAGGCGAAGACGTTTCCCTGCTCCATCGCCTCGTCAGCTATGCTCAGGTACCTCAGTTCGTTGTCCGGGGTGAAATCCCGGAACAGCATCACCGGCAGCAGACAGAAGAGCGTGACGGCAAAGAAAATCAGAAGCGGATGCCTGGGCCTCATTTCTGGAGATTGTTTTCACCCACCTTGTAGTTGCAGTAGCGCGGCTTCATCCAGCGGTAGGCGAAGCAGTCGGCGAACGGTCCCCAGAGCCTGTTCCAGAGATGGTACTTGGACTTGCCCGCCTCGCGCGGGAAATGCCTGACAGGGACCTGGACGTAGCTGCAGCCGTCCTGGAGAAGGACAAGAGCCGGAAGGAAGCGGTGCATCCCCTTGAACATAGGGATCTTCCTCGCGACATCAGTCCTCAGTACCTTGAGCGGACAGCCGGTGTCAACGGCTCCGTCATGAGTCATCATCCTTCTGAATCCGTTTGCGATCTTCGACTGGAGCCCCTTGAAGAAGGAGTCCTTCCGGTCTGTACGGATTCCGACGGCCATCGAGCAGTGCGGCATCTCTTTCAGCAGGAGGTTGAAGTCCTCCGGTGCCGTCTGCAGATCGGCATCCATGTACCCGACATATTCAGAGGCGGCATAGTCGAACCCCGCCTTGATGGCGGCGCTCAGACCGGCGTTCCTTTCGAAGGAGATGTAGAAGAAATCCTTCTGCCGGGAGCAGATGCCCCGGATGCATTCAAGGCTTGAATCTTTCGAACCGTCATCCACGAAAAGCACGCAGGCAGGGACCAGGCTCTCAGGGAGAAAGCCGGAAAGGACAGACTCCAGCCTGTCCATGTTGTCCGCCTCGTTGAAGACCGGGACAATGATTGTCAGTGAATATTCTGATGTCTTGTTCATGTTTCAGGATTAACCTGACAAATTTACTCAACATCCTCTGGATTGTCAACTTGAATGAGGCCAAAAGTGGTTCTGGGAAGGATTGTTGAAAACTTGTGTAAAAAAATGGAAAAGAATGGAAGCAAATGGAAAATTATGCTTATCTTTGTAACCAGCGTGAAAGGTACTACTGAAAAACAATGATCACATTCATCGGCGAATATTCGGCTAAAGTGGATGACAGAGGGAGAATCGTTTTCCCTTCGTCGTTCAAGTCCGTCATGCCCGCCGAAGGTGACATGAGGTTCGTCGTGAAGAGGAACATCTTCGAAGACTGCCTCGAGATGTACACCTTCGAGGAATGGGAGCGCCAGCGTGATCAGATATATTCAAATCTGAATCCCTTCAATCGTGCCCACGCGGCTTTCTGGAGAAAGTTCATGCGCGAGAGTTCCATCGTGGAGCCTGACTCCAAGCTCGGACGCCTGTCGATCCCCAAGAGCCTTCTTGATTCCATTGGTGTCACAAAAGAGGTAGTCTTCTCGGGCAACGATTACAAGATCGAGATCTGGGCCAAGGAAAAATTCGAGGCCAGCGCAATCTCGAACGAAGAATTCTTGGAAATCGCCGGGCAGTTGTCTCAATCGAGATAGGAGGGTCCGGAAATGTCAGAATATCATACCCCGGTCCTTCTCGACGAGAGCATCAGCGCTCTCGTCACAAACCCTTCAGGAATTTACGCCGACGTCACATTCGGAGGCGGTGGTCACACCGCCGAACTCCTTTCACGCCTTAACGATGACGGAATGGTCATCGCCTTCGATCGTGACA
>JAKSJH010000057.1 GCA_024398315.1 Bacteroidales bacterium | reverse complement strand
ATCCTCAAAAATCTTCTATAACAAATTTTGTCAACCATTTCAAAACAGCTTCTAAAAGTAATCTTCTCTTTTTTCAGGATTTTCACTATCTTGTACGAATATGGGTAAAAACAGAAAACCGAACCAGTACAAGCTGGAGAACGAGACTTTCCTGGACAGGAAGTCATGGGAGGAGGGAGTTGTCGAACTGTCAAGCGGAGTGCTTGCCAGAAAACTCGAGCAGGGGAGCGGAACTGTCAGTCCCGGTCCTTCAAGTCTTGTCTATGTCAGATACACGGGACGTCTCATCGACGGCACCGTGTTCGACACGACTGACGGCCAGGATCTTCCTGCGCTGTTCCAGGTCCGCCAGCTGATAATGGGATGGCAGATCGCCCTCACGAGGATGCACGAGGGGGACATATGGGAGATCTACATCCCTGCCAGATGGGGCTACGGCTCCGTCAGGATGGATGACATCCCTGCGCACAGCACTTTGACATTCGACCTCGAACTCGTCAAGATCGCCCGCCTTTGAAGCTTTTTTGATGCAAGCCTCACCTTTGCGAGCCTGATTCTTCCGGGAATCCTCAATTCTTCGGATTCTTCTTTTACAAACTCCACGTTGATGGCTGCGAAGAGTGTGAAGATGAATGTCACAATACATGCGTAGAGTATGAAATGGATTGTTGTTGCGATTGCTGTCATCATGGCTTGTCTGTTATTGTTGATGCAAAATTAGTATGTGTTTGTGCCACACTGCGGCACAGGTAAAAATATTCGTAAATGAAAAAACTGTCTGTTTGTACATTCGTGATACTTGCTCTTCTGGTATCATGCACCGAAGGAAAAACATCCTTCACCAATCCTCTGAAGACCGCTGAAGGGGACATCCTCAGAGTCGCTGACCCATGCGTCTGCATGTATGAAGGAGATTACTATCTTTCTGCCAGCACTGCCACCGGCCTTGAGTCCTGGAAGTCGGCTGACCTCCAGACATGGGAGAAGGTGGGTCCCATCGCCATATTCCCTGAAGATGATCCCCTCAAGAGCTGCATCTGGGCCAGCGAGGTCCACAATTTCGGCGGAAAATATTACCTGACCTACAGCGGTTTGAATCCTGCTACGAGCACTCTGGACACCAATATAGGAGTGGGGGAGACCCCGTTCGGACCGTTCACCCTCATCGCCGCTCCGCTCATCCATCTGGAAGGGAAGAACGCCATCGACGCCAACATATTCGTGGATGACGACGGTCAGGCCTATCTCTATTTCAGCGAGAACGGGTCCTCTTCTGAATATGCTGCCTACGGCGCTCTACGCCAGGCCCGCCTCAAGCCTGACTTCAGCGGCATCGAAGGGGAGATCATGCCTGTCAACGAGGAATATCCCGACTGGGAGAGGCTGAGCATTCCTCGCGGTGTCAGGTGCAACGAAGGGTCGACCGTGTTCAAGCACGGTGACACCTACTATATGACATATTCAGCCAACGAGACCCACATGGGGGATTACGGTGTCGGCGTCCAGACCGCTCCGACTCCTCTGGGACCTTGGACCAAGGCAGACTACAATCCTATCCTTTACTCGTCTCCGAAGGACGGTCCGCTGTCCGAAGGCGGTCTCCCGGTCATAGACTCTCCGGGACACAACAGCATCATCCTCGACGAAAAGGGCGAGCCGCAGTGGATAATCTACCACAGGCACGCCCCCGAGGTCACCGGCTACCCGTCCAATGACAGAGTCACCTGCATCAACCGCATCTGGATAGACAAGAACGGCGAAGTCCGCACAGACTTCGCCGTCCCTTCAGCAGTTCGTTAGCCGTTTTGCCCGTAACCTACACTCGTTTTTATGCAATTGCACCAGAGTACAACTGCTCAATGGGGAAAATCAGATCCCAATCTTCTCCCCACACTATATTGCCGTCATCAATGGTGAATTTCTTGAATTCGGCTTCATCAAGATACTTGTTGTATTGAGGGTGCGGGTGAGAGCGTATGAACTGTCCGACATTGATGACCTGGCAGGTGTTGTCATTGAACACCAGCTCAACGCAGAGATTTCCCTTCGCCTTTGCTGTTATTATTTTCAATCTGCCCATCCTGTTAGATCTTCTTGTTGATTTTTGTGTTTGAAACTTCCTGTCTATAGACGAAAAACGAAACCCACTTTTCAACGATTTCCTTCCAATATACCCGGATGAAGTCAACGGCTACTGATTCATCTTTGCTGTTCATGGGATCAGCCCCTGTCTTTTCTCTTCTTTCAACTCCAATCAACTGCCCATTTTCGATAATCAAATCAAAAATGCATTCTTCGCCACCCTTTTTGACGTGAACGTGTATTGGTTCATGCTCATTTGAGAAGAAATAGAAGATAAAGCCGAAGTATTCGAAGATTTTCCCCATATAGTAGTGTTCAGTATCGATTGCAAATATAATATTTTTTACCTGACCAAATGATACTTTGGAGGAAAAACGTTATTCTCAAAACTGAGTCAATGAGATGAATGACAACGGTTCTATCTGTTTATTCATGGACGATTGATATTCTCTGTTACAGAGAATTGAATATCGAGGTGGCGATTTTCTCCATGCCCGCGTCATTAGGGTGAGTGATGAAGATCGTTCCTTCTATCTGATAAGGCTTGCCGTCTGTGTCGTAGAGAGTGTCGCCTTCTTTCGGCAGGCAGGTGTCCTGATGAAGTTCCCATATCCAATTAATTGGAATATAGGTGATTCCGTACTTCTTTGCACAGTTCCTGATGGCCTGCTCCTTCGCCTCATCGGTCCAGAACATTCCGGTGATCACAACCCTCTTCGCACCTTTCTGGCAGTAGGAGATGAATTCTCCCAGCTTTTCCTCCAAGTCCGGCACTGCTGCTCCTGGCACGTTCTCGCAAAGCCTGATGACAACGATGTCCTTCCCTTCGCAGGCATCTTCAAGAACGGTCTCTGGACTGTTGTGGTAGAAGTCGAGCTCCCATCTTCCGGCATTCCTGGAGGTCAGGCTGGACTCGGGATTGATGCCTCTGAGCATCTTCTCCAGCATGTGGCAGTAGTCGAATTCCGGTTTCGATGCTGCCATTCCGTGTGCCGACTTCCAGCCTATCTTGTCATAGCGCCCGTGGAAGGTCAGCGAGTTGCCTATGCAGAGCACCTTGATCGGCTCCTTGCTTAGCGAGCACTTGTCCCTGGTGACCTTCCTTTCATTCTTCTGAGCCGTCCTGACGACCTTCCTTGCCGCCTTGTCAGCATCCTTGTCAGAACCATACGCTGCAACTGCAGCCGTTGATGCGATGAGTGCCGCAATGATTGCGAATTTGAAAAATCTCATGTCTTGGATATCTTTTACTCCAAATATAGTGATTTTTATGCTTTGTGCAGTCGCAAAAATGTTGCATCTTTACAACATGAAACAGAAAAAGTACTGGATTACCGTTGAGGATTACCTGATAGCTCAGAGGAAGGCGAGCCGCGAAGAGGAGATCCGGCTCCACGGCAAGCAGATAAGCGGCCGCCGCGTCCTTCACCGCTCGAAGAAGACCTACAGCCGCAAGAACCAGAAGCCTGTCATCCCAGAAGACTAGGAATATTCCATCGTATCATGTGGCTGGTTCTTGCTTTCTGCTCCGCTTTCCTGCTCGGACTCTATGACACTTCGAAGAAAGCTGCCCTGAAGGACAATGCCGTCCTGCCTGTGCTGCTTCTCAACACAGTGTTCTGTACCTTGATATTCTCCTGGTATCTGTCCGGTTCGGCGTCTGATGCATCTCTGATGACTTGGCAGAACCACATCAGACTGATCATCAAGTCCACCATTGTACTTTCTTCCTGGATCTGCGGCTACATCGCACTCAAGCATCTTCCCATCACGGTTGTTGGACCGATAAACGCAAGCCGTCCGATGATGGTCCTGGTTGGAGCCATGCTGATCTTCGGTGAAAGGCTGAACTTCTGGCAGTGGGGCGGAGTGCTTCTGTCGATATTCAGCATATTCCTTCTGAGCATTTCATCGCACAGGAAAGAAGATGTCGATCTGAAATGGCTCTGGTGTACAGTGGCCGCAGCTGTGCTTGGTGCCATAAGCGGACTCTACGACAAGCACATCATGAAGTCGATGGACCCGCTGTTCGTGCAGAGTTGGTACAACCTCTACCAGGCTCTGATGATGGCCGTCGTATGCCTCATTCTCAGGTGGATCCCTAGGAGCAGGGGAGCGGCGGTCGATGAGTTCCGCTGGAGCTGGGCCATTCCGCTCATCAGCATATTCATAAGTGTCGCTGATTTCTGCTATTTCTCCTCCCTGAGCAGGCCTGACTCTATGATCTCCATCGTGTCCCTTGTCCGCCGCAGTTCGGTGATCGTGTCCTTCGTCTGCGGCCTTCTCATATTCAAAGAGAGAAGAAACTTAAAGGCCAAGATCTTCGACTTGTCGATGATCCTGGCCGGTATGCTTTTGATCTGGATTGGCAGCCGCTGATTACTCGGGCTGATCGTATTTTCCATCAAGGACATCCTTGACAGCTTCGAGGTAGCCATAGCCGTAGCGATGGTCAGGAAGAAGGTAACTTCCCTCTACCCACTCGTTCCATGCATTGATCATCAGGAACTTAGGCTGGTCAGGATGGGCGTATACAAACTCCTTGGCGGTCTGGAGGTAGGATGCGAAGGCCTCAGGGGTCTGGTGGAGCCAGGTGACGTCGTTGCGGTCATGGTCAGGGTAGCGAGGGGTGTCGTCCCAACCGACTGAAACAGTAGGGAACACCGGTACGTCGAAGACCTCGTCCATCTGTTCGCGTACCTTGACGGCACCTGCTCCGTACTGGACATAGTCGGTGCTGTAACCTCCCATGTTGTAGAGAGTCTCAGAATTGATGCCGAGAGCCTTGATCCTTCTGTTCATCCTGTCAACAGATGCTTGATCCATTACGCTTCCGCCGCCGCGGATCTCCTGGAGATGGAGGTCAGGGAAACCGGCCTTCTTCACTTCATCGCGGAAATAGGCGATAGCCTTGCCGGCCTCTTCCTCGCTTCCGAAACTGCGGATGAGGTTGTCGATCGAGAATATCGCGAACACAGGACAGCCGTCGATCTTGACATAGTTCGGTTCGTGGAAATAGAGACGGATGCACCTCTCGACAATCTTCTTGAACTTGTCCCAGTCGACGTCAGGATTGAATAGCAGGGAAGTGTCGTCACCCCACTTGTGGTAGTTCCAGTAGTTGTGGATCACGTCGTGGTTGGCCCACATGATGTAGAAATCCATCTTGTCGTGGCTCGGAGCCTTGAGGAAACCGTTGTCAAGGGCGCTCTCGAGATATGGTCCTGAATAGCCGTCCTCGGTTGTGTACCAGTACCAGTCGTAGACGAAGGTGTTGACGCCGTACTTGAGGGCGGTCTTGATCCACTTCTCGACAACTACCGGATCGTCATCCATCTCGTAGCCCCACAGAGGCTGCCTCGGCTGGTAGTGCTCAGGGAAGCGCTTCGTTCCCTGCTTGATGACTTCCCATTCACCGATGCCTTCCTCCCAGAGCCACTTGTGGGCGAGGGAGTCGTCGTGGCATGATGGCCAGATGTAGGCGCAGACGTGGAAGTCGATGTCCTTCCGTTCCTGCTTTGCACCCTGCTGCGCGCAGGATGAGATGACTGCCGCCAGGACAGCGGCTGCTGCTGCAAACTTGAATGTCTTCTTCATCATATGTGGTTTTTGAATATTCAGTGGTGTCCGCTGCCGGTTCCGCTCCTGAAGAGCCTCTTCCCGAGGCGGCAACTTATCAAATGTAGTGTTTTTTCATCAAACTTTAATATATTTGTAAAGAGAATCCGCAGATTCAACACTAACAACCAATAAAAACACAATTATCATGGCAAGAAGAGAAGCTTTCAAGATGTTCCTCAAACCAGGTTTCGAGGACGAATACCAGCGCAGGCATGCAGCCATCTGGCCTGAGCTCAAGAAACTCCTTTCTGACAGCGGCGTACGCAACTATTCAATCTTCTGGGACAAGGAAACCAACATCCTTTTCGCCTATCAGGAAGTTGAAGGAGACGAGGGCTCCCAGGATCTCGGCGGCAACCCTATCGTCCAGAAATGGTGGGACTACATGGCCGACATCATGGAGGTCAACCCTGACAATTCACCTGTCTCCATTCCTCTCGACGAGAGGTTCTATATGGAATAATATTCTGATTATCTGATATTTCCAGATGGACAGAAGAAATTTATCAAGGCTTCCGCCATGACGGCGGCGGCCTTGTCCGTTAGTGATATCGCTTCATCCTGCTGCTCTTGAGTCAGAAAGAAGCCGGCCGTCACTTCTTGCGGGAGAAGCGGATGGCGTCGAGCTGGAAGATGTCCTGGTCGGAAGATGTCTGACCGGAGGCCTCGACTGATGCCCAGAGGGCATGGACACCCTTGACTCTTCCTATGACCGGGATCGTGACCGTCTGCCAGTCCGGGGAAGCCTCGATTTTTCCGGTGCAGATACAGGTTCCGTCCGGTTTGTCAGAGGTGAACTTGAGGATTCCTCCGGTAGTGGACTTGATCCTGATAGTGACGGATTTTGCTTTCTTCTTGAAATTCAGATATTTCCAGACGGCCTTGTCTCCGCCCCTGATCTGACTGAGGATCTCTCTGTCAGCATCTCCCGGCATGCCTTCGATTCTGACGTGGCCGCTCATCCAGCAGGCTCTTGCTGCATCCACTTCCTTGAATGCGTCGAGAGGCTTTCCGGCTCCCTGCGAGGTCATCTCGACCTCGTCGATGGTGCCGTCCTCGTTGAACTTGATTTCTTCGATGCAGGCCTTTCTCATCGCCACGCAGCCGTGGGTCGCGCGGTGGTAGAGGACGTACCATTTCCCTTTATATTCAATCACGCTTCCGTGGTTGTTCCAGACTGCGGGGTCGCAGCCGGCGTTGTCCACTATCACTCCTTTGTAGGTGTAAGGCCCGAGAGGGGAGGTCGCCATGGAGTAGCCGATGCATGTCGGGCGGTGGTTGCGGCTGATGTCGGCATAGACCAGATAGTAGTACTTGTCTCTCTTGAAGACGTAGATCCCTTCGTGGAAACCGTGGTTGGCTTCGTCAGCGAATCCAGTCGTGTGGGTGCTCCAGTCCAGTGTCTTGAGGTCCGGATTCATCTTGCTGGCCTTTGCGACGAACTGCCCGTAGAAGTAGTATGCCTGCCCGTCGTCGTCGATGAAGACGGCCGGATCGATCTGCTTTGGTCCTTCGATTATCTGAGCGTCCTTGAACGGGCCGTAAGGAGTGTCTCCTTCCGCCACGAATTCGTTGCCAGCAGGGTCCTCGAAATAGAGAAGGGTCTTCCCGTCCTTGTAGGCGGCGTCAGGGGCGTATACTATGGTGCTCCACTGCAGTGCGTTCCTGTCAAGTCTCCAGTTCTTGAGGTCGGAGCTGGAGAGGACATCGTACCTGTTGGAGCAGTAGTGGTCCGGTGCTTCGTCCTTCGAACCGTAGAGGTAGAGCCTTCCGTCAGGGGCTACTCTGGCTGAGGGGTCTGCGATATAGATTCCCATCGGGGAGATCGGATTCTGCGCTTCTGATTCGGTTCCGCAGAGGAACAGGGCGGCTGCGCTTGCAATCAGCAGTGATAAATGAGATGTTTTCATTGATCCATGTTCTAGAAATTCTTTTAAAGGTAGTGTTTATTTTGTATTATTGCACCATGAACATGAAAAAGATTGCAACACTCGTCATGGCTTCGTTCCTTGCCGCACCGGCGCTTCTTGCGTCTGACAAGGCCCCGAAGTTCGTCAACATCGTCAATTTCGTCAGAGAACTCGAACCCCGGATCGAGGAATATACTCCCGAGGTCCTCTACAGGACCACTGAGGCCCAGGTGCTGATGATGAAGGAATATGGTCTCAAGGGGACTTTCCTTCTCCAGTACGATGCGCTGATCGACTACAAGTACCAGTACCTCCTGAAGATCAAGGCACTGGAGGGTACCGAAGTCGGTGCCTGGTGGGAGATCACACAGCCTCACGTCGAGGCCGCCGGACTTGAGTGGAGAGGCGCTTATCCTTGGGACTGGCATGCCAATGTCGGATTCTCGACCGGCTACACGCCACAGGAGAGGGAGAAGCTTGTGGATGTCTACATGGATAAGTTCTTCGAGATATTCGGTTACTATCCGAAGTCCGTCGGCTCCTGGTTCATCGACGCACACACTCTTCAGTACATGTACGACAAGTACGGCATAGTGGCTTCGTGCACCTGCAAGGACCAGTACGGAACCGACGGCTACACCATGTGGGGCGGCTACTGGAACCAGGCATATTACCCAAGCAAGGTCAACGCTTTCATGCCTGCTCAGACTGAGGAGGGGCAGATTCCTGTCCCTATATTCAGGATGCTCGGCAGCGACCCGGTCTACCAGTACGACTGCGGTCTGGGCACTCAGATGCAGGGCGTCATCACCCTTGAACCTGTAGTGACTGACAGGGCCGGTGGAGGAGTCCCTGAATGGGTGGACTGGTACATGAACATGATCGCAGACGGGGAGTGCCTGGCGTTCAACTACTTTCAGGTCGGGCAGGAGAACTCATTCACCTGGGGAAGGATGAAGGGCGGTTTTGACTGCCAGCTGCCTCTGATCAGGAAGATGGCCGACGAGGGCAGGCTTCAGGTCGCCACTCTCGAGGAATGCGGCCAGTGGTTCAAGGACAACTTCAAGGTGACTCCTGCAACTTCCGTGGTGTCAGGCGATGACTTCTTCCACCAGGCGCGTCAGTCAATCTGGTACAACAGCCGTTTCTACAGGGCTGACCTCTACTGGGACGGAGTCGATTTCCGCTTCAGGGACATCCATCTTTTCGACGAGAACAAGAAGAGCGACTATGTCGACAAGGCCGGAACTTCCACCAAGTGCGTCTACACGACACTTCCTGTCGTGGACGGGTTCCTCTGGAGCACTCAGACCTGTCTTGCCGGCCTGAGAATATGTTCGGAAGGGGAGGCGGTCACCGTGGGCGCCCCGACGGTGAAACGCAAGTCCCGCAATGTGCTTGTCGTCAGTGCACCTTCCAGGATCGGAAAACTGAAGGTCACACTTAGGGAGGACCGCATGGAGGTCAGGGTCCTGAAGGCCGGCGCTTCCTGGTCGCTCGACCTTGGTGCCGCTCCGGGCGCGGAACTGCCTTTCAAGGAGATAGCAGCTGATGAGGTGAAGGCTGAGGAATATGGGTATGCATATTCGTTCAACCTTCTGAAGGGTAGTTTTGAAAAGGCTTCAGACTGTGCGCTGAGGATGCTTCCTCGAAAGAACAGGATTGTCCTGAAGACGGACCGCTAGTAGATCTTGTGGTAGATTGAAAGATACTCATCGAAGAGGGCCAGGCATTCGTCCCGGTCCTTTTCCGTTAGGAATCCCCCCAGTTTCTCACGGCCAGGGAACAGTTGGTCGAACTTGTCGTCGCGGAATCCGATGCGTCCGTTGTCTTCAATGGTGCAGCCGTACCAGACTTTGTCTACATTGGCCCAGAGGCAGGCGCACAGGCACATCTGGCAAGGTTCTCCAGTCGTGTACAGTTCGCAGCCGGTCAGGTCGTAGGTCTGCAGGTTAGCGCAGGCGTCCCTGATTGCGTTCATCTCTCCGTGGCTGGTCGGGTCATTGTTCCTGAGGACCTGGTTGTGGCCTTTGCCGACCACCTTCCCGTCTTTGACAACAACAGAACCGAAAGGCCCTCCGTGCTGGTTGCGGATGCCCTCCCTGGCTTCTTCAATGGCCATTTCCATGAATTTGTTTCCCATGTCGCAAGATGTTTTGTCCAAGGCAAATTTAGCGAAAAATGATTATATTTGTTGAAAACCGTACCGCAAACTAAAACCAATTTCAACTGATATGATCAAGAATGGATCTTTTGCACGTGTCTGCGCGGCCCTGTCGCTGCTCTTCATGTGCTCGGCGGGCCTAGGCGCCGCCAACAATTCCCTTCCTTACGAGTTCACCTACGGAGGCAAGGTCTACAAAAGCTACGAAGGCGTCATCGACGGCACTCTCAAGGTGAGTGTGGTCAAGGCTTCCCGTCCTGAATTCGACGAGAGCGAGTACACCGTCTGGTTTGAGAACATAGGGGACAAGCCGTCGAAGGTCCTCGAAAACGTCTATGCCCTCAAGAAGACTTTCAAGGGCAAGGCTCCTGTCCTCCGCGGCTGCCTCGGCGACCATGAGAACTACTACACACAGTACACCAGGGACCTTCTCAAGGAGGATGTCACCTTCACTTCCACCGAAGGCCGCGCAACCCACATCGTATTCCCTTATTTCGACCTTGTCCATGGAGACGGAGGTACCAGAATCGCCCTCGGATGGGCCGGAACCTGGGAGGCTAAGTTCTATGCCAAGGGCTCTTCCACAACTGTTTCCGCCCAGACAAACCTTGGACTCAAGAGTGTCCTCATGCCGGGTGAGAAGGTCCGCACCGGACTTGTCGTCATGCTCGACTACGACGGCCGCGAGGAATATGAAAGCGTCAACAAGTGGCGCGCCTGGTTCATGGAATACAATCTTCCGAAGGCTGATGCCCAGGGCAATTCTCTCAAGCCTTTCACAACCACATGTTTCGCTGGGGACACCGGCCTGCCAAACACTGACGGATCGATCTCTGAGACATATTTCACGTGGCAGAGGACTCTCACTAAGCTCAAGCATGAGGACTTCCTGCCTGATTTCCGCTGGTTCGATGCCGGCTGGTATTCAGATCCTGCAGGCAACTCCGTCCCTTATGACGGCAACTGGTGGTCTACCATCGGCTCATGGGAACTTGACCCCTACAAGTGGCCTGACCATACTTTCCGTGAATCCAATGAAGCTTGCCATGCTCTTGGCATGAAGGTCCTGATGTGGTTCGAGCCTGAAAGGGTGACTGATGTCGCCAATCTTGTCAAGAACTATGGCTACAAGGCTGAATGGGGTATCATGTCGCCAAGCTGCATCACCACAAATCTCGGAGATCCCGAGTGTCTGGCGTGGACTCTTGGCAGAATCACCAAGGTCATGGGTGAGAATGAAGTTGACATGTACCGCGAGGACAACAACTCGGATCCTGCAGGTTCATGGGCTATCCTCGATGCAAGGGACGTTGAGAAATATGGTCTTCCGCGTGCAGGAATCAATGAGAACAAATGTATTCAGGGACATTACGCCCTCTGGGACGGCATCATTGAGTTCTGCCGCAAGAACGGCAAGTGCACCTTCCTGGATTCATGCGCTTCCGGTGGTGGCAGGAACGACATCGAATCTCTCCGTAGAAGCATTCCTCTCATGCGTTCTGACTATGACAGGACTACGTCTGCCATGCGTCTGCACCAGAGTGCCGGGTTCAACAAGTGGGTTCCGTTCCACGGGTCATCCACCAAGGAGACCATCGACCAGCTTGAAAGCACCAAACTTACTCCGACCGTTTATGTGACAAGAGCATCATTGCTCCCGGTCTGGAATGTCAGCGGTTCTTATTCCCACAATGTCAATCTCAATTTCGATGAGTATCGCAGGAACAGGAACATCTGGAAGGCCAACAACCACCTTCTTACCAAGGATTTCTACGAGCTCTCTGAAATCCACGGTCTTGATGACACTTCCAAGTGGACTGTCTTCGCCTACAACGATCCGGAGATCGAGGATGGTATCATCCTGGCTTTCCGTCAGGAGACTTGTGAACAGGACACTTACACCATCAAGGTTCCGTTCGCCGATCCGACAAAGTCATACACCCTCAAGGATGATGACAAGGAAGAGGCCACTGTTGTCAGTGGTAAAGAACTTGCTGAAGGTTACACCCTCACTCTTCCGGAACCTAAGTCATCCCTGCTGATTCACGTCAATCCTGCAAAATGATTTCTTTGTCTTATTCTACTGATGAATATTCAGGGAATTAATGTAACTTTGTAAGTTGCCATTACTTGAATCAAGATGATAAGACAATCATATTCACCTGTAGAATCTTTCGATTTCGAGGCCGGCGAAAAACTCACTGGCCTCGAAATCGTCTTTCATACCTCGAAGGAAACATATTCAGAGGGAGACAAGGTCATCTGGATCTGCCATGCCCTTACGGCCAATTCTGACCCCGAGGACTGGTGGCCTGAGTTCGTCGGGAGCGGGAAGACCATCGACACTGACAGGTATTTCGTCGTCTGCGTCAACATGCTTGGAACTCCTTACGGCACGAGCGGACCTGCCAGCACAGATCCTTCCACTGG
>JAKSJH010000056.1 GCA_024398315.1 Bacteroidales bacterium | reverse complement strand
TGAATATGTGGACTCCATCAAGGAGGACATCAAGTGGATGGGCTTCCAGTGGGAGAAGGAGTGCTACGCCTCCGACTACTTCGACCAGCTCTACGAGTGGGCCGAGAAGATGATCATGGAAGGTCTCGCCTACGTCGACGACCAGACTCAGGAAGAGATGCGCATCGGACGCGGAACCGTCGAGACTCCCGGCACTGACAGCCCTTGGAGGAACCGTTCCGTCGAGGAGAACCTCAGGCTCTTCAGGGAGATGAAGGAAGGCAAGTATGCTGACGGTGAGAAGGTTCTGCGCGCCAAGATCGACATGGCGCATCCGAACATGATGTTCCGCGACCCGATCCTCTACAGGATCAAGCATGCGACCCATCACCGCACCGGCGACAAGTGGTGCATCTACCCGATGTACGACTACACCCACGGCCAGTGCGATTCGATAGAGAACATCACCCACTCCATCTGCACACTTGAGTTCGACGTCCACAGACCTCTCTATGACTGGTTCATCCAGACTCTGGGAATATGGCCGAGCCACCAGTACGAGTTCGCCAGGCTCAACCTCACCTACACGCTGATGAGCAAGAGAAAGCTTCTCGAGCTTGTCCAGAAGGGTCTCGTCTCAGGCTGGGACGATCCGCGGATGCCTACCCTGTGCGGCGTGAGGAGAAGAGGCTACACGGCTGACGCCCTCAAGATGTTCTGCGACAAGATAGGTGTGTCCAAGCGCGACCAGATGATGGACATCCAGCTTCTCGAATGGTGCGTGCGCCAGGATCTCAACGCAAGGTCCAACAGGTACATGGTAGTCCAGAAGCCGCTCAAGGTGACCCTCACCAACTGGGAGGAAGGCAAGGTCGAATGGTTCGACTGCCCGCTCAATCCTGCCGATCCTGAGGGAGCGACCCGCAAGGTTCCGTTCACAGGCACCCTCTACATCGACAGGGACGACTTCATGGAGGATGCTCCAAAGAAGTTCTTCCGTCTCAAACCGGACGGAGAAGTCCGTCTCAAGTACACCTACATCATCAAGTGTAACGAGGTCGTCAAGGACAGCGAAGGCAATGTCGTTGAGCTCAAGTGCACCTACGATCCGTCCACGAGGCCGGGTAACGGCGAGTGGAGGTCTGTCAAGGGCACGATCCACTGGGTGTCCACCGACTATGCAAAGGCAATCGAGATCCGCAACTACGACCGTCTCTTCGTCAAGGAGGACATGAACTCCATCCCGGAGGACAAGGACTACAAGGATTACCTCAATCCTGAGTCCCTCACCATCGGACAGGGTCTCGCCGAGCCGGCCCTTCTCGATGACAAGTCAGGCATCGCGGTCCAGTTCGAGCGCACGGGCTACTACATCATCGACAAGGACAGCACCGACAGCAAGGTCATATTCAACAAGACAACCGCCCTCAAGGACTCGTACCGTCCTGAATAGCAGGGAGGAACACCATTCCAGATGAACCTGCCGCTGTTCATAGCCAGACGCTACCTGTTCGCCAAGAAGTCACACAACGTGATCAACACAATCTCGGCGATCAGCGCCATCGGAATGGCTGTGGGCACAGCTGCCCTGGTCATCGTGATGTCCGTCTACAACGGATTCAGCGAGATGGTCAGTTCGACTCTCAGCAGCGTCGATCCGGACATTCTCATCGCCCCCGCCCATGGCAAGGTCTTCGTGCCGGAAGGGGAGGCGTTCACCTGGATCAAGGAGAACCCTGAATATTCGAAAGTGTTCGAGGTGCTTCAGGACAATGTCTTCGTGGACTACGACGGGCACCAGAGCGTGGCCAAGGCGAAAGGTGTCGGCGACGACTACGCTGAAGGGTCGCCCCTGGTCAAAGCCATATTCAACGGTCAGTTCTCCCTCCATCTGGGAGACGTCCCCATGATGGCCGTAGGTTCAGGACTTGCCAACAAACTGGGGCTCAATCCTTCTTTTCTTGCTCTGGCCACTGTCTATTACCCGAACAGGGAGAAGAACATCTCGCTGGCCAATCCGGCTGCGGCCCTGGAGACCGTCCGGCTGAAACCTTCCGGGGTGTTCTCGGTCAACCAGCAGATAGACAATGAACTGATGGTGATGCCCATCGAACAGATGAGGGCTCTGCTCGGCTACGACAATGAGGTCTCCGGCATTGAGATAAGACTTGGTGACCTTGATGCAGCAACAGGGATGGCGAGCGACAGGACCACGCGCAGGGCTGTCAAGGAACTCAGGTCCATGCTGGGAAAGGATTTCGTGGTGATGGACAGGGTCCGGCAGAATCCGTCCGTGTTCAAGATGATGCGCTACGAGAAAGCTGCCATATTCACCATCCTGATATTCATCATCATCATCATCGCGTTCAACATCTTCGGCAGTCTCACGATGCTTATCATCGAGAAGAAGAACGACATTGAGACTTTCAGGAGCCTGGGCGCCACCGGGAAGCTCACGCGGAAGATATTCACACTCGAGGGTTGGCTTATCTCGCTCCTCGGGCTGTCCATAGGTCTGGTCATAGGCCTGGCGTTCGCTTTCGCCCAGCTCAAGTTCGGATTCATCAAGATGCCGGGCAACTTTGTGACTAACGCCTATCCTGTTGCGATAGAATGGGTTGACATCCTGCTCACGGTGTCCGGCGTTGCCATCATCGGCTACATCGCCGCCAGAATCCCCGTGCGCAGGAACATCAAGTAGCACATTGCTATTTTCCTCTCGTCACTGTCACCTCGTCGGAAACACCGTTGTCAGCCACAACCTTGAACGTGGCTGAATCGCCTTTCACCTTTGTGGCCGGGAATGTCCATATCACACCGGTGGGTTCCCCTGAGGAAGTCTTGCGTGCGACCTGCGATCCGTTCTGGTAGAGAGTGAGCGACTTTGCGTTGCTGTAGACCCTGATGACGGCATCCTTGCCGCTTGCGCGGAATGACGGATGGCCACCTGCTATGCGGACGGTAGTCTCGGTCTTGTTCCAGAGAGACTTGCAGAGGTAGAAGGCGTCCTTCCTTGTCTGGCGGTCGTAGCTGACCAGTCCCGTCCTTTCCTGACCGGGAGCGTCTGCCAGGGATGAAAGCTCAACGAAACCTGAAGCAGCCCTGGCTGCCTTTATCGCGTCAGCGACACCATCCGGCTGCATTTCGGACAAGTTTCTGACAAGCAATGATTTCCAGTCGGACTTCAGACCCTGCTGAGCCTTGACAGGCAGTCCTGAAGGATCTGTAACACCTGCCAGGCGGCATGGGTCGGTCTCCTTCACGAAGTCATAGAGGTCAGCGGTCTGCCCGACGACTGCGTCAGGGTCCAGAGAACCCTGGAACTCATCGGTGTTGCCGTTCTCGCTCAGTCCGTCCCACATGCCCCAGAACAGTACTGAAGGGTGGTTGTAGAGGGCGGAGACCATCTCTCCCATCTGATGGTTGACATTGTTGAAATAGGACTGCTTGGCGTTCATGCCGCAGACCTTTGTCCAAGGGATGTCGCTTTCGACGATGAGGCCGAGAGAATCGCAGAGCTGGTAGGCGAAGTCACCGACCGGGCAGTCCTCCATTCGGACGAAGTTGGCCCCAAGTTCCTTCACCAGGGCGAGGTCCTGCCTGTAGTCAGATTCATCCGCAGCCAGAGCCTTGCCGGCGAAGTCCTGGCGAAGCCCCACTCCGTAGAGCGGATAAGGCTTTCCGTTGAGCCTGAGGCCATCTTCAGGGTCCATCTCGAAATAGCGGTAGCCGATCCTGGTGTCCGCAATGTCAAGCATTCTCTTTCCCTTGAATATCTCGACTCTGACTGTGTAGAGATAAGGGTCGTTCACGCCATCCCAGAAATGGAGGCCCTGGAGGAAGAAGTCGTGGTTGAGGTCGTGGGCAGAATACGCTTTCACGAATATCTCCCTGTCGGCCTGGTAGGCAAGGTAGCCGTCAGGCTCCAGGAGCTGTACCCTGACAAGGATCTTCGTCTCTGTCCTCGTAGGGTTCTTGATCATGGTGCGGACATTGGTGGTCACCTTCGCTTCTGACACCTCCGGAGTCTCGACGCGGAGACGGTATTGTCCGTATTCCACCGGGCTCAGGTAGAGATCTTCCATGTCGAGAAGCCACACCTGGCCGTGGAGACCGCCATAGAGGTTGAAATCTGGATTCAGCGGCGCCATTGAAGGGTTCGGCAGGTTGCTGCAGGTCACCTCGACTGTGTTGGTCCCGAGTTTCAGCCCTTCGTTGATCTTGACCGAGAAAGGAGTGTAACCACCTTTGTGGCTTGCGACCACGTCGCCGTTGATCCTGACCTTGCAGGATTGAGCGGCCCCTTCGAAACAGAGGTAGTGGTCGACCTTGTCGTTCTTGATGTCGATCTCTCTGCGATAGGTCACTTCTCCTCTGAAGTAATCCTTCGACTGGCTGTCATCCGCATTGTAACAATGAGGGAGTGTGACAGTGGTCCATTTGCTGCCGTCCTTGCTGAACTCCCAGTCTTTCAGTGGAGCCTGGTGGAAACCGCGGATCTGGGCGGAAGAGGGGAGGGCTGCCAGAAGCAACGCCGCAGCCAGGGCTGCATTCTTGAAAATGTTCATCAATCTATAGTCCTTGAATATGTTTCTATTTCATTCTGAGCCACTTCCAAATGTCCTTGAAAGTGGATTTCTTGCCGAACACGAGGATACCGGCCTTGTAGATCTTTGCAGAAACCCATGCGCATCCTATGAATGTGATGAACAGGAGCGCGATTGAGACTGAAAGCTGCCAGAACGGTACTCCGTAAGGGATGCGGGCAAGCATCACGATTGGAGAGGTGAAAGGTATCATCGAGCCCCAGACGACAATCCCGCTGTCAGGGTTCTGGAATGCCATTAGGATGATGAAATAGGCAACCATCAGAGGTATCGTGACAGGCAGCTGCAGCTGCTGGGCGTCTCCAACGTTCTCAACGGCCGATCCTATGGCCGCATACAATGAGGCGTAGAGCAGGTAGCCGAGGATGAAGTAGATGAGGAACGAGATGATGAGCCTGGTCCAAGGAATGTTGGCGAGAGTGCCGAGGATCATGGAAAGTTCACCTTCCTGAGCCTGGGCCATCGCCGCAGCGTCGGCTGCTGCCGTGCTGTCAGCCAGTTCGAGAGTGCCGGGCTGGATTCCCATTGATTCGAGCTGTGAAGGGGATACTCCCATTGTCTGGGCCACCACGTCAGGGTCGGAGGAGAACTTGGAAAGCACGTCCTTGCCCATTATCGCGCTTGCCGCAGATGTGAGGACTACGGTGAGCACTATCCAGAGCAGGAACTGGGTGAGGGCGACGAG
This sequence comes from Bacteroidales bacterium, assembly GCA_024398315.1. GTDB lineage: Bacteria > Bacteroidota > Bacteroidia > Bacteroidales > UBA932 > Cryptobacteroides. The sequence continues at coordinate 6,964 of JAKSJH010000056.1, read as the reverse complement.
AGCGACTCCGATGATCTTTCCGAACATCAGGTCGACTGCCTTGACTGATGAGATGAGGACCTCGACGACCCTGCTGTTCTTCTCCTCGATGACGCTGGACATGACCTGGCTGCCGAACATCATGATGAACATCCAGATGACGATGCCTAGAAGCATCGACACGAGCATGTAGATTCCGGACTCGGAGATGGATTCCTTTCCGTCCTCTCCGATCGTGTATTCCTTGACGGAGACATCCGACCTGACGTCTTCCATGATCTGTGTCAGGTTGTCGATTCCGTACTGGCGCACCCTGTATTCCTCGACAGCGTCATCGACGCAGGAGGCTACCCTGGATGAGAATTCAACGCCAACCGGGGACGTTGAATATGCCGACACGCTTACGGACTTGGCTGCCGTGTCAAGCGGAGAGATCACGACCAGGACGTCCTTGCCGTAATCGGCAAGATGGGTTTTGACCGAATCTGGGTTGGCGAAGGAGAAGTCCTCGAACGTCAGTCTGTCCGTGTCGCTGAAATGGGACAGCACGATGCCTGACTGGTCGATCACGGCCACATTCTGCTTCCTTTCCTTGGTGTTGCCCATGATCAGGAAGATCACGACCATCATCGCCGCAAAGAGGACAGGCACGATGAATGTGGTCACGAGGAATGACTTTTTCTTGACTCTGGTAGCGTATTCCCTGCCAATGACAGTCTTTATGATTCTGAAATCCATGGCTATGCCTCCTCTGTTACAAGTTTGATGAATATGTCGTTCATCCTAGGGATGAGCTCCTTGAATGAATTGATGCTTACGCCAGTTGTGAGCAGGGCCGAGAGAGCGTCGTTTGATGACGTTCCTTCCTTGAGTGAAAGGACTGCTGTGTGCCTGCCGGCATTGTTCTCGTCCGAAAGCACATCGAAGAGCCCTTCGGCGGATTCCACTGCAGATTCACTGGTGTAGACAAGCTCGATGTTGTTGTTTCCGAGGTCGTGGCGGATCTGGTTGACTCCTCCGGTGATCACGAGGCGGGACTTGTTGATCAGGGCGATGTTGTCACATAACTCCTCGACGGACTCCATGTTGTGGGTGGAGAGGATGATTGTCGAACCTTCTTCCTTCAGGCGGAGGATCTCCTTGCGTATGAGCTCGGCGTTGACAGGATCGAATCCGGAAAAAGGTTCGTCAAGGATCATGAGGGAAGGCTTGTGGACCACGGTGGTGATGAACTGGACCTTCTGGGCCATTCCCTTGGACAGTTCCTCGACCTTCTTCTTCCACCAGTCCTGGATCCCGAAACGGATGAACCATTCCTTGAGGGCGGCCTTTGCGTCGGCTGCGCTCATCCCTTTGAGCTGGGCGAGGTACATTGCCTGGTCGCCGACTTCCATCTTGCGGTACAGACCTCTCTCCTCTGGGAGATAGCCGATTTTCTCGACATCCGACTGGGTGATCTGATGTCCGTTGAAGAAGACTTCTCCTGAATTCGGTATGGAGATACGGTTTATGATACGGATCAGAGTCGTCTTGCCGGCTCCGTTCGGACCGAGCAGACCGAATATCTTTCCTTCAGGGACATCTATGCTGACAGAGTCAAGCGCTGTCTTCTCCCCGAAATACTTGCAGACATTCCTGCATTCGATGATATTGCTCATATATTAAGAAGCTTGTTTGTAAGTTCGATCAAAAGTTCAGCCTGGGAGGTCTCCTCTCCGTCACCGCCCTTGCCTCTGAAATCATATTCACAGAGCAGGGAGATGGCTGCGATGGCCTTCCTGACTGGGTAGATGGCGGCTGCGGCGTCATATTCCTTCCAGAAATAGGGGTTTACGCCCTGAAGCGCCGCGGCGACTTCCGTCCTGTCCGGATAAGGGGTCTTCTCCTTCAGGGCCGCATAACGCAGGATTCTCGAGAAATGGGTGAACAGAGGAGCAACGGCCATTGGCATCGCGAATTTCGCTCCCTGACCGATGTGGGCGGCAATCCTCAGAGCCTTGGCCTTGTTCCGGTAGGAGAGTTCCTTCGTGAGTTCGAATATGCTGAACTGCCGGCTGATTCCGACATTGGCCTCGATGTCTGCCGGAGTGACGTTTGCGGCTCCTTCGGGAAGGTTCTTGAGCAGTTTGTCAGTCTCAACAACTATCCTGCTCAAGTCCGTTCCTGTCGCCTCGGCCAGAAGCGAGGCGGCGTCGGGGCTTATTGAAAGCCCCCTCCCTTCATAGTAGGAAGTGATCCATCCGGGAAGTTCGTAGTCTTTGACTGCGTTTGATTCCAGGACTGTTCCGTTCTTCTGGACCTGCTTGTAGAGAGACTTGCGCTTGTCGGCAGTTGCGCCTCGCATCAGGAGGACGAGGACTGTCGTGTCGAGCGGATTTTCGCAGTAGACGGCAAGTTCGTCGAGGTCCTTCATCGCCTGGGCATCCTTGACCACGACGAGCTGACGGTCAGCCATCATCGGGAAACGTCTTGCCGCAGTGATGACTGTCTCGGCGTTGACATCGGATCCGTAGCAGACTGTCTCGTTGAAATCTCTTGCGAATTCGTCAAGGGCGCTGCTGCAGACGGCATCGCAGACCATGTCGAGATAGTAAGGCTCGTCGCCCATCAGGAGATAAACAGGAGAGAATCTCCCCGACTTTACGTCGGAGAGAATCTCCCTGCATTTCGCACCTGTATCCAAGGTTCCTTTAGCCATACGGATCTTTCAAATCGTATTCTGGTAACTGTGTATAGGATTCCTACTGCTTTTCGGTAGTCTTGCCAGGCATCTGGACAAGCTCGTAGTAGTTGCCTGACTCGAAGAGAAGCTTGGCGGCCGCCATGATGCTTTCCTTGCTCAGCGAGCTGACTGCTTCCTCGTTCTCCTTGTCAGTGTCCTGACCGTAGAGAAGGTTGCTGCTGATGTTGCCCAGCCAGTAGTTGTTGTTTATCCTCTTTTCAGGGATGTTCTTCTTGAAATATTCGATTGTCCTTGTGAACTGCTCATCAGTAGGACCTTCCTCGACGAGTTTCTTGAAACCGTCCTTGGCAAGGGCCACAAGACCTTCCGCCTTGTCCGGCTTGCAGTTGAAATAGACCTGGAGGACGTACCTTCCGTCAGGAAGCCTTCTGGCGGCTGAGCTGACTGAAGCACCGTAAGTGCCGCCTTCGTCCTCGCGGAGGGTGTCAGTGTAGATCTGCTGGAGGATGTAGCTGACTGCACTGGTGTTGACCTCTTCCTTGACTGAATATGACCTGTAGCTGGTGTATGCCTGAAGAACTGATGTCAGAGGGGTCTCCATGTCGGTCTCGAATGTGGTCTTGCACTCTCCCTTGACGAACTCAGGGGTCACACCCTTCTTCCATTTGCCCTTCTTTCCTGCAGGAATCGATCCGACATACTTCTCGACAAGAGGCTTGAGAGTCTCTAGGTCGACGTCACCGACGATGACCATGTCGGCGCCCTTGACTCCTGAGAACAAGTTCCTGTAGTTCTTCTCAACAGCCTGGAGGCTTGACTTGGCGACCTTCTCGGCAGAGATGAATTCCTCCCTAGGATTGCCTCCGTAGAGGGTCGAGTACATCTTCTTGGAGAACTGGATGTCAGGACGCTTGTCAAGGTTAGGGAGAAGTGCGCTGATCTGTTGGATGGCGGTGTTCCACTCTTCTTCATCGAAGCGAGGGTCGGTGTACTCAAGATAAAGGAGCTGGAAGGCGGTCTCGAGGTCTTTGACGGTGGAGCTTCCGGTGACTCCGTTGCGGATGGCGCCGATGTTGGTGCTCACGTTGACGTTCTTTCCTGCAAGCATCTTGCTGAGTTCGGTACCCTTGAAAGATGAAAGTCCCTGGTAGTTCTCGAACAGGCCGTAGATGTTGTCGTCGAAGCTGGCGTAGTCAGCGTCACTGATGAGGGATGAACCTCCGTTGCGTGAGATTGAGAAGAGGATCTGGTCCTTCTTGTAGTCGGTAGGAAGCACTGCAACCCTTACGCCGTTGGCAAGTGTCCAGATCGTGCTTCCGTAGATTCCCTCGGAAGTCTTCTTGACCTTCGATCCCTTGAGAATGCTGTCGTCCAGGAGGACGGCGCTTGAGGTCTCCTCTGCAGGAGCTTCGATCTCTGAATTCTTCACGTCTTCGAAGACCTTGAGAATCTGCTCCTTGGAAGGAGTCGCGACACCTTCCTTCTCCGGTCCGGTGTAGAGGATGACGAGGTTCTTGTCCTCGATGAGCATCGGGACAATCTGGTTCATCACCTGGGCGTTGATGCTGCCGAGGAGCTGCTTGGCGAGCTCGTTCTCGGTCACAGGGTCCATGTAGGTCTCGTTGTCGAAGAAATTGTTGACAAGCGGGTGGATGAATTCAGGGTTCTTCCTTGAGTCTGCCTGATTGGCGGCCTTGTCGTAGAAGGAGAGGAGCTGGTCCTTTGCCCTTGTGACCTCGCCTTCTGTGAAGCCGTAGCGCCTCATCTTCTCAATCTGGGTGAGGAATTCCTTGAATCCTCCGAGGATGTTCTCCTCCTTGAGCACAACGTTGGCATCGACGCCTTCGATCGCCTCGCAGAGATTTCCTATCGAAAGGCTGCCGTTGATGAACGGAGCGTCAGCCTTTGAAGTGATGTCGAAGAAACGCTCGGACATCACCATTGCGATGATGCTCTTGAACATGTCCATGGAGAATCCGGCTACAGTGCTGTTGATGGCCTCGTCGGTGGCTTCGTCTTCCCAGATGACTTCGAAACCATAGTTGGAGGTCTCTGGGTCGGTGATGATTCCGACTCTCGGTTCGTCGAAGCTCTGGAAGGCGATCTTCTCCTTCGGTACAGGGTTGACTGCGGCCGGGATGTCGGCCCAGGTGGACTTGATCTTTGCCTCGACTGCATCAACGTCGATGTCACCGACCACGATGACAGCCTGGAGGTCAGGACGGTACCAGGTCTCGTAGAAGCTCACGAGGGCCTCTTTCGGGAAGGTCTCGAGGTTCTCCTGGCTTCCGATGAGGTTGCATGATTCGTACTTGGTGCCACCGTAGAGGTAAGGCAGGGCCTTCTCGAATGTCCTCCAGGAAGCATCCCTGCGGCTCCTTCTCTCCTCGATGATGACAGGACGCTCCTTGTCGATCTCCTCGGCGCTGTTGGTGACGAAGTGGGAGTAGTCATGAAGGATCAGCAGGCAGCTGTCCACGACGCTCTCGCGTACGAGAGGAATGTTGTTGAGCATGTACTGGGTCTGGTCGATGCCGGTGGCGGCGTTGACATTGCCTCCGAAAGACGCTCCGATGCTCTGCAGCCAGTTGAGAAGAGCCTTGTCCGGGAAGTTCTTGGTTCCGTTGAAGCACATGTGCTCGAGGAAGTGGGCGAGGCCGTCCTGGCCAGGGCCTTCCTGGATGGCTCCGACATTTGTCGCAAGATAGAACTCAGCCCTCTGGGCCGGCTTGTCGTTGTGACGGATGTAGTAGGTGAGACCGTTCTCAAGCTTTCCCTTGCGGACGGCGGGGTCGTTCGGCAGTTCCTGGTTCTGTGCGTTCGCCATGAATGCACCTGCGGAGAGAACCATTGCAACGATCAATACGAATGTTCTTTTCATAATTGAATATGTATGAATTGTTTTTTATTTATTCTCTTCTTTTTCTTCGGGCTCGTCGTCCGAATGCTCAAGGATGTCGCCCGGCTGGCAGTCCAGTGCCTTGCAGATCGCCTCAAGGGTGGAGAACCTGACCGCCTTGGCCTTCCCGGTCTTCAGGATGGAAAGGTTGGCCGGCGTTATTCCGATCATTGCGGCAAGTTCCGTTGAGGACATCTTCCTCTTTGCAAGCATCACGTCTATGTTTACTATAATCGCCATTTCATTTCAATTGTTGGTATCCTTTGCAAATATAAACAATTATTTTAAAATATCTATGTAAATCAATATTTTCTTTTTGAAAAACAATAATAATTTTGTTTTGTATCAATTATTCTATTGAATATCTGACAATAATTGCTAACTTGAGAAAACTTACCGATACATTATATTATAGATGGCAATGCTGGAAGATTTCAGACTTAAAGTATTCGAGACCGTCGCCCGGAAGGGCAGCTTTACTCTGGCCGCCAGGGAACTGGGGGTCAGCCAGCCGGCAGTCAGCCAGAACATAGCCGATCTGGAGAAGGAACTCGGACGCACCCTGCTGGTGAGAAAGAGGGGAGAGGTGGCGCTCACCCAGGAAGGACAGGTGTTCCATGAATATGCTCTCAAGATTCTAGGCTGGTACTCGTCTGTTCAGGCCTCGTTCCGGGACGGAAACGCCGTCAGGAAGCCGGCCGTCAGAATCGGCTGCGACAACATGGCCGCACGGCTGGTCCTTCCGGCGCTCATCTCTGTGATCAGGGGCGTCGATCCTGGAATTGAGATAACCGTCCTTCCTGAGAATGCGCCGGATCCGGACATCCGTCTTTCCTTCTCGGTACCGGACGGGGGCAGAGAAGGAGTGAACAGCTCCGGTCCTTCCAGACCGCTTTCCTTTAATGCAGCCTTATCGTTCGTCCCTTCCGACACATTCGCCTCGGACCCGCTCTGCCGGCTTCTAAGGAATACCATTGAGGAGTATTTGTTGGGGTGATAAGATAATCCGATAAAAAATTAACGAATTTTTTAAACAAATTATTGTTTTACATAAATTTCTTTCTATATTTGCATCAAACGGCAAGGTGAGCTGGTCTCTCCTTCATAAAATAAAAACTAAATGGTAACTTGGTGGGAATCTCTCAGTGCAATGATGCAGGTGCTTTGGGCAGTCACTCTTACTGCATCCCTTATCTTTGTCATTCAGACAGTGATGACCTTCCTCGGTCTCGGCGGAGGTGACGCTGATTTCGACATCGACGGTTCCGGTGACGTGGATTTCAGCGGCGGTGACGGCAGCTTTGATGCAGATCCGTCAATGAATCTGCTGACATTCAGGAATTTCGTCAACTTCTGCCTGGGCTTCGGCTGGACCGCAGTCCTTCTTCATGACAGCATCGAGT
>JAKSJH010000055.1 GCA_024398315.1 Bacteroidales bacterium | reverse complement strand
AGGGTGTTTCCTCACTGAGCGACGAACTGAAGGTGAGGGACCCTCTGACATATTCCCAGATAGACATTCAGAACACGCAGCGTGTGATCAGGGATCTGGAGGTCTGCATCGTCTCCGGCCGTCCTTTCTCTTCGTTCAAGACGTGGACCCGCCGTGCCCGGGACTTTGAAATCGAGAAGATCGGCCTTTCCCGTCCGCGGGAGGAACTGTACCGTCGGATTGACAGCAGGGTTCTGAATATGGTCGCAGACGGTCTGGTCGATGAGGCCAGGTCACTGCTGCCCTACCGCGGCTGCCAGGCCTTGCAGACGGTGGGCTACAAGGAGATGTTCGACTGTCTGGACGGAAAACAATCTCTGGACGAGACTGTCCGTCTCATCCAGAGAAACACTCGTCATTATGCCAAGAGGCAGCTGACCTGGTGGCGCCGCGATCCGGACATCCGGTGGATCGACGTCTCTGGCTCCGGTGAATGAGAAGCTGTTTTGAATTACAAAACGGCTTCTGAATCTCCACCACTTGAAAGCCTGTCAAATGCCGTATGCGGGGCGGTCCGGACTTCTAGAACGGAAGGTCCTGGGAGTCGTCGTCTCCTGCCGGGAGGTCGTCAAGCCCTGGAGCTGGTGGAACCTGGGCCGGCTGCTGGTAAGCCCTCGGGGCCGGCTGCCCAGCTGCGGGAGCCTGACCGGCTGCCGACAGCCTCCAGGCTCTGACATCGTTGTACCAGCGTCCGTTGTATTCCCTTGCCCTGATGTTGAACGAGACTTTTACGGTGTCTCCTTCGTTGTACCTGGCCAACTCTGCGACCTTGTCGTCACCGAACATGGTGAAAATGACGGATGCAGGGAACGATCCGTCCTGATATTCAAGAAGGAAGTCCTGCTTGCTCCATGAGCCTCTGGCTGACTGGCCCTGCTGCTTGGCGAATTTCTGCTGGATTCTGCCTTCGATTTCGAATGATGCCATATTAATAAGGTGTTATTATGCTGTTGGGATGAAAAAAACCTGCCTTGCGGGGCCCCGCAGGCAGGTTCCTGGTTTTCTGCCGTCAGTTTAGTCCTCCGCCACCGGGGCGATGTAGCGCTTGACTGAGTCGAGGGCTATGTCAAAGATGAGGACGGAGTTAGGTTCGATGCCCCTGTTTCCGCGCTCGCCGTAGCCGAGCTCTGCAGGGAGAGTGAGCTGGATCTTACCGCCTTCGCCGATGAGCTGGAGACCTTCGGTCCAGCCTGGAACGACTCTGTTGAGGGTCAGCATGGCTGAAGGACCCTGGGTCGTGGTCTGGTCGAAAATAGTGCCGTCGGTGAGCTTTCCGACATAGTGGACGAACACGGTGTCAGAAGGCTGAGGCTTCACGTCGTTGCCGGCTTCCTCGATGATGTACTGGAGACCGCTTTCGGTAACCTGCACACCGGACTTCTTCGCATTTTCGGCGAGGAACTTGTCAGCCTTGTCCTTGTTGACTGCCATGGTGTACTGGTTGATCTTCTGTACATAGTCGCCGAACATCCTGCTCATTTCCTCAGGATTGATCTTGAACTGCTTTACGAAGTTGGTGTCGGTCTGGTTGCCTTTTGAGTGGACAAAGTCGTCCATGCCCTTCTTGATGAGAGCATAGTTGAGCTTGTCTCCGAAACCGTATCCCTTGAGGAAGCTGCCGAAGTTGATACCCATGAGGTAGCTCACTGAATCGGTCACGTCCTTTGATGGGAGGAGATCCTTGACATTGACAGGTGCTTCTTCTCCTTCTGCGACTTCTGTCTTGCCGGAGTTGCAGGAGACTGCAGCGCCGAGGATGGCTGCAGCTGCTAACAGTTTTAATGTTTTCATGATAAAATCGATACTTTTATGATTATTCAATTCAACTTTTGAATCCGTCCTGGCCGGAATTCGTGCAAATATCGTAATTTTTGTTGACTTATCGTAAGATTCTTCTTCTTTTTCCTTGCTAATCCTGAAAAGATTGGCTATATTTAAGCATGTAAACCATAGGACAATGGAGAATGCTATGAAAGCCGATCCTTCCCGGCTGCATGTTTTCCTCAAGGAATTCTTCGGATACGATTCCTTCAAGGGTGACCAGGAGAAAATAATATGCAATCTGCTAGAGGGCAGGAACACCTTCGTCCTGATGCCGACAGGAGGTGGCAAGTCCTTGTGCTTCCAGCTTCCGGCCTTGATGATGAAGGGTACGGCGATAGTCATTTCTCCTCTGATCGCCTTGATGAAGAATCAGGTGGATGTGATCAGGGGCTTCGTCTCCGAGAAGACAGGCATCGCACATTTCCTCAATTCCTCGCTCAACAAGGCCCAGATCCAGGAAGTCAAGGCGGATGTCATGTCAGGGACGACCAAGCTTCTCTATGTCGCCCCGGAGTCTCTCACCAAGGAGGACAATCTCGATTTCCTCAAGGAGACCGACATCTCTTTCTATGCCGTCGACGAGGCCCATTGCATCTCCGAGTGGGGGCATGATTTCAGACCTGAATACCGCAGGATCAGAGAGATGGTCAACCGTATCGGTCCGGCCCCTATCATGGCGCTCACGGCGACTGCGACTCCTAAGGTCCAGAACGACATCCAGAAGAGTCTCGGTATTATGGACGCGGCGGTTTTCAAATCCTCCTTCAACAGGCCTAATCTCTGTTACGAGGTGAGGGACAAGGTGGATCCGGATAAGGACATCATCCGCTACATCAAGCAGAATCCCGGACAGTCGGGCATCATCTACTGCTTGAGCAGGAAAAAGGTTGAAGAAGTCTCCAATCTTCTGAATATTAACGGGATAAAGTCTCTTCCATACCATGCCGGCCTGGATGCGAAAACCAGGGCGGACAATCAGGACGCGTTCCTGATGGAGTAGGTGGACGTGATAGTCGCCAGCATAGCCGTCGGTATGGGCATAGACAGGCCGGATGTCAGGTTCGTGATCCATTACGACATCCCGAAGAGCATAGAAGGCTATTATCAGGAGACAGGCCGTGCCGGACGTGACGGCAAGCCTGCCGACTGCATAACCTACTACAGCAACAAAGACATCCAGAAACTTGAGAAGTTCATGCAGGGCAAACCGGTCGCCGAGCAGGAGATCGGGCGTCAGCTGCTGATGGAGACCGTCTCCTATGCGGAATCGAGCCAGTGCCGCAGAAAAATGCTGCTCAACTATTTCGGTGAGGACTATCCTCTGGCCAACTGCTGCACCTGCGACAACTGTCTGAACCCGAAGCCGACATTTGACGGCAGACAGGAGATGGTCAAGGTGCTGAAGCTTGTCAGGGACCTCCCCGAGAGTTTCAAGATCGAGGTCCTGGCCCTTATCCTTTCAGGCCATGTCACCGGCATGATCAAGTCCTATGATCTGGACGGCAATCCGCTGTTCGGCTGCGGGAAGGACCATCCTGAACGTTTCTGGAACACGGTGGTCCATCTGGGTCTCCAGATGCATTTCCTCGAAAAGGACATAGAGTCCTACGGACTCATCCGCATAACGGAAAAGGGTAGGGAGTTCATCCTGAACCCTTATGAGATTCTTCTTGCCGAAGACAGTAAGTTCTCTGAAAAATCCGTCTCCGACGACGATGACGATGATGCTGCTTCCGACAAGGCTGCCATGAAAGGCGGCGGCGGGGACCCTGTCCTGCTTTCGATGCTCAAGGGCTTGAGGAAGGACATGTCCCACAAGCTGGGCCTTCAGGCATGGATAATCTTCTCGGACGCGTCTCTGGAGGACATGTCGATAATGTATCCGGTGACAGTCGAGGAGCTTCACGCCTGCCAGGGTGTAGGTGAGGGAAAAGCCAGGAAATACGGTGCCGAATTTCTTGAACTGATAAGGAACTATGTGGAGGAGAATGACATAATCCGTCCGGACGACTTCGTCATGAAGTCGGCGCCGACCAAGAGCGCTGACAAGATCTCCATCATCCAGAACATTGACAGGAGACTTTCGCTTGACGACATCGCCGAAGCAAGGGGTCTCGACATGGACGGTCTTCTGAAGGAGATCGAGTCGATAGTCTCAACCGGTCTCAAACTGAATCTCAACTACTACATCGCCCAGACGGTTGATGACGAGGACGTTGAGGACATCTACGAATATTTCAAGACAGAAGCCTCCTCCGATTCTGTGGAAGAGGCCCTGAATGCTCTTGGGGGGGATTATGACGAACTGGCGATAAGGCTGGTCCGCATCAAGTTCCTCTGCGAGTTCGCAAGCTAGAACGAGAAGGTGTAGCCGATTCCGGCGATGAAGAAATTCCTTTCGGCGGTCGTTATCGGCTGCTTCAGGACTCCTTTGTTCTTCTTGCAGTCAATGTCCTTTTCGGTGATGGTGTCCATCTTGCCATAGATGTCGATGGAGCTGCTCCTGCTGATCTTCCACTCGATGCCGGCTTCAGTCCTCAGCCTGCTGGTGAAGACGTCGTTCAGTCCGAGATATTCACTCTCCTTGAACTTGAACATGTCCTCGGAGAGGTCGTCCCATGCCGCTCCGTTGAGGGTCAGCTTGTGCTCGAAGGCGGCGTATGGCTCCAGCCCCGCCCTTCTGAAATTGTAGGAGACCTTGACTCTTGACTTGAGGGCGAGGGCGGTCTGCGGCTTCTCTTTCTCGAAGACCTCGCGGGTCTTGTAAGTGGCCTGGAACTTCTCCTTCAGCGAGAATTTCCATTCCCCGACCCTGCAGGTGCCGGTCACATCCGCGGCCAGCCTGTGCCTCCAGTCCCAGTAGTCGGCCCCGGTGTCCTTGTTCACTTTGGAAACATTTATGGCTGAATATCCGACACCAAGCTTAAGCCAGTCGAGCGGTTTGTAGGAGACTCCCGCCGTGGTGTACATCCTGTCGATCGAGAAGGTGTCATCAAGCCTGAACTCCTCGTCGGCGAAGACATGGAAACCTTTCCTGATCTTCTTGTCCACACCTACCGAGTATCTTGTGCCGAAGCTGCCGTCAGAATCGTCCTGGTCGGCGAAAGAAGGTGTCTGGAACGCTGCCAGTCCAATGATGGCCGCAAATAGCAGCCTTGTTGTCTTTTTCATCTCTGAATTGTTTTTGAATATGATATTCCGAGGCCTTGCCGGATCAGCCGACGAAGTCCTTTGTCTTTCTCAGGCTGTCGATCGAGTTGGACTCTCCGTCGGGCAGGTAGTATGTGACCTTGATCCAGGCGGTGTCCTTGAGGAAATCAATCTGACCGATTTCCATGTTCTTGATGGCCAGTCCGGTACGCTTCTGCAGATCCTCGATGAGCTCATCTCTCTTTTCCGGGACGATGAGGTCTATCTTGTCGTAGATGACCAGTTTTGTGGAGGTCCTTCTGCCGAGGATTCCTTTTGCTTCAAGCACCCAGATGAGGATGATCAGGAGCAGGTTCGCGGCCACCAGTTCAAGGAAAGGCACGTCGGCGCCGATTCCGTTGATCACGGACACGCCGATGATGATGAAGAGGTAGGTCATCTCCCTGACAGGCACGGTCTCAGTTCTGTAGCGTATCATTCCGAAGATGGCGAACAGACCGATGGTGAATCCTATCTCGAGGCTCAGATTGTTCATCAGGAACAGGAGCAGGAACATCGCCGACGAGAACATCATGAACGTGAAGTAGTAGTCCGCCCTGCGGCTCTTCGGGTAGTAGAAGAACTGGACGATCACGAAACTGACAGCAAGGTTGAACAGGAACAGTTTCAGCAGGTTGAGGATGCCTTCGACAACGCCTGCGGTGCCTTGTGTGACCTTGTACTGGCCTTCTTCAGTGTATTCGATGCTGTAGCCGTTCTCTTGAGCGATGGTAGGATCGAAGTCGGCTCCTGCATAAGGGTCGGCCTCATCCAGGACCGTCGCCTCTGCGGCGTCTTCGGCAGGGAGGGCGGTCTCATCCTGTGCCGACATCGCCGGGGATGCTGCAATGAACAGCGCCGCCGCCATGAGCAGCGAGTGGAACTTTCTCATATTCATATGTCTGTGTTATTGTTGTTTCTGTTTCTTATTCTGTCGATCCTCCTCACCTTCTCCTTGAAACGTCCCTTGAAGATGGTCGGGGTGGTGAGCACGGTCCCTATGCAGTACTTGCTGACCTTGAAGGGATGTATCCGGAGCGAAAGGAGTATCTCCTTCATTTCTGAAGGCAGTCTGCCATCCTGCTTGAGCTCGATGATGACAGCCCCGGGGATGCCGGCATTCAGTCCGGTACGTGGATTGGAGAACGACAGGCATGTGTCCAGGGTGATCCTCTCCGTCTTCTGCGAATTGACGAGGGTGATCCTGTGGAAAGAGGTGGTGCAGGCCTCGCTGACCCTGTCGCGGCTGTACCAGGACTGGTCCGCGATGAATCTCGAGGCTTCTTCGGAATTGATGGCTGAGGGGTCCGGGAGGGGGATTCTCTTCTTCTTCGTCCTCCCCTTGTTGTTCTTCCTCTTGATCTCGAGGAAGGTGTTTCCGGTGCATTCGTAGGTCCTGACCCTGATCTTCTGCCTGACTGAGTGGCCGGCGCGGTGGATGCGGAACATCTCCAGGTCGTCCGTGTCGTAGTACATCGACCAGTATGGGGTGATTTTCCTGCCCTCGATGAGGCATGCCCTGAACCCTTTCTCTGCGGCCATCAGCAGAAGGCTGTCAAGGTCTTCTTCGTTGGCGACGTACTTGGTGTCGACCCTGTTCATAAGCTTGACAGAGTCCATCTCCTCAAGGGAAATGGGCTCCATCCTTTCCAGGCCGAGGTATGTGCGTCCTGCTGGAGGCATCTCTAGTCTTTGTCGGTGGTGTACTCAAATACCTTGACGGTCAGCAGCTTGCCGCTAGGAGAATAGTTGAACTGCTTCTTCTTGGTGCCGTCGGCGTTGTACTCGAACTTGCGTACCTGGACGACTTTGTTCCTGTCGTCGTAGACGGTGTTCTTCACCACACGTCCGTTGGGACCGTATTCGAAGGTCTCGCGCCATTTCTGTCCGACTTTGGTGTATTCTATCTCTTCGATCTTGCGTCCCTGCTCGTCATAGACGGTGACTCTGTCCAGCCATCTTGTCTTGGACTTCGGGTCTGTGTTCCATTCCTTGATGACGAGGTTCTTCCTTGCGTCGCGCTTGAGTTGGGTGGCCTCGTCGACCTGGGCGAAAGCTGTAGTGCCTGCCATGGGGAATAAGAAAAGGCAGAGAAGGAGAGCGTGTCTTGCTAGTGTTTTCATTGATTGTGTGATTGAATGTTTCAGATGGTCACCATCTTGAGCTTCCGCCCTTCGTAGTGGGCCAGTCTGCGGAATCCTATTGATTTGATGTACTGCGCATAATAGTCAAATTTCGTGCCGACCTGCGAGGGGTCGTGGGAGTCTGAACCGAGGGCGATCGCCTCTCCGCCGAGTTCCATGAACCTGATCAGGATGTCGCGGTCGAGCTGAGGGGTCCTCATGTGATAGGTCCTGTAGGTCTTCGTGTTGATCTCGAACGCTTTGCCGTTTTCGGCGAGGAACTTGAGAATCTCGTCGAAAAGTCCCGGGAAATCCCTGTAGAGAACACTCTCCTTCGGGTATGGGGCGTAGCGGGCTATGTAGTCGAAATGTCCCATGATGTCGAACCTGTCCCCGAGCCACTTGATCTCTTTGAGAATGGTTTCGAGATAGCGTCCGTAGGCTTCCTTCCAGTTCTTGCCGTTGTAGTAGAGACCGTAGTAGGGGTCGGTGTCCTCAAGATAGTGGACCGATGCCGTGACCTGGTCGAAGCGGCAGGTCTCAAGATGCCGGGTTATGCCTTCCCTTGATTTCTCCTCAAGACCGATTTCTATGCCTTTGAGAACCTTGAATTTCTTTGCCGCGGCCCGGCCGAACCGTCCGCCGGCGACCATCTCCGCGACCCTGTCGGCTTCGGCCTGCTGGGCGGCGACGTCGAACACTTCATTGTGCAGAGGCTCGAAATCCGCTTTCATCTGCGGGACATAGAAGTCGCAATGGTCTGTAAAACAAATACCTCCAAGACCTTTCTCTATCGCAGAGGATGTGCTTTCCTCGAGAGTGGTCCTTTCTCCGTCAAAAGAAAACTGGCTGTGGTTATGTGTGTCGAAAAACATGTTCACGAATATAGCATATTTTTCTTAAATTTGTACTCTAGATGGGGTGGATGTTTTTCCATCACCGACAGGCAACGGTTTCTAAAAAAAAGAACAAGATGATCACTTTCGGTTACAAGACAAAAATGAGCAGCCTGCTCCGGGCTTGTGCTGCCATCGGTATCGGACTCGTCATGGTGCTGGGTTCCGACGCCACCAAGACAGTTGTGAGGATTGTGGCGAGCTTCCTGTTCGCTTCCGGCCTCGTGTCATTCTTCTACGGACTCAAGAAAAAGGATAAGGACGGATCCTTCCTGCTGATGGCCGTCAATGCGGCGGTGGATGTCATCCTGGGTCTTCTGCTGTTCCTCAAACCGGAATGGGTCGCCGGCGGCATCATCATCTTCATCGGAGCCCTGCTTCTCCTTTTCGGAGTCCTCCAGCTGGTCGTCCTTGCGACCGTGAGGTCTTTCCTCGGCGCCAGGTCATCCTTGCTTATCCTGCCGGCCGTGGCTGTCATCGGAGGCATATTCCTTGTGTTCAATCCTTTTGGAGTCAAGGTGATGACCATTGCCGCCGGAGCCTTCCTGATCATCTACGGCTGCTCGGAGGTCTTCTCGACCTGGAAGGTCTCAAAGGCAAAGAAGGAATATGAAATCCGTAATCCAGATGACATCACAACACCTGAGGCTTCCATCAGTGAGCCCGGTCCTGTGATTGAGGATGCCAAGGAGGTTGAGTTCACAAAGGTAGACGATTAGGAAAAGGAATGATTCCTCAGGAGACGGTCCAGAAGATTCTTGACTCAGCCCAAGTGGATGAGGTCATAGGCGATTTCGTGTCCCTGCGCAGGCGGGGCGCGGATTTCTGGGCATGCTGTCCTTTCCACAACGAGAAGACACCTTCGTTCCACATAGAACCGGCCAAGGGACGCTGGTACTGCTTCGGCTGCCACAAGGGCGGCTCCGCCGTCGGTTTCGTCATGGAATATGAGCATCTCTCATATTCGGACGCCCTGCGTTATCTGGCGAAGAAATACAACATAGAGATAGTGGAGAAGGAGGAGACGGCCGAGGACCTGGCGCTCCGCCAGAGAAGCGAGAGCCTGCACCTGGTCTCTGAATATGCCGCCGGCTTCTTCCGTGACCAGCTGGCAACTCAGGAGGGACGGACCATCGGACTGGCCTATTTCCATTCCAGGGGCCTGGAGGACGCGACCATCGAGAAGTACGGCCTGGGATGGGCTCCTTCCGGACGCACCACTTTTACATCGGCCGCTCTGTCAGCCGGTTATAAAAAGGAGTACTTGCTTGAGACCGGGCTCTGCGCCGAGGTGGACTACGACCACTCCCTCCGGGACCGCTTCTATGAGAGAGTCGTGTTCCCGATCCATTCGGTCAGCGGCCGCGTCATCGCTTTCGGAGCGAGGACCCTCAAGTCGAAGGAGGAGGGCAAGCCGTATGCGAAGTACGTCAACTCCAAGGAATCTGAAATCTATGTCAAGAACCAGTCCCTCTACGGAATCTGGTTCGCCAAGAATGAGATAGCCAGGAAGAACAAGTGCTACCTTGTGGAAGGCTATCTGGATGTGCTGTCGATGCACCAGACGGGCATCGGCAATGTGGTGGCTTCGAGCGGAACCGCTCTGACCGAGGGACAGATACGCTTGATCCGGAGGTTCACCGAGAACGTCACGATAATGTACGACGGCGACTCCGCAGGCATCCATGCGGCACTCAGGGGCATCGACATGTTCCTCAAAGAAGGCATGAACGTCAAGGTCGTGCTGATTCCGGACGGGGACGATCCGGATTCATATTCAAGGAAGCACACGCTTGAGGAGATCGAGGCGTTCCTGGCCGATGCGGAGAGAGACTTCGTCGATTTCAAGGCGTCGCTGATGATGGATGACGCGAAGAACGACCCTTTGAAAAGGGCGGGCGTGATCAATGACATCGCCGACACCGTCGCCCTCATCCCGGATGCGGTCAAGAGGACTGTCTATGTCGATTTCCTTGCCGACAAGTTCGGCATCCGCAAGGATGTACTTGAATCCAGGGTCTCGTCCACCCGTTTCAAGACAGTGAGCGAGGAACGGAAGTCCGCTCTAAGAGAAAAGGAAAGACAGGAGCGCATCGCTTCCGCTGAGCCTTCCGGCGGCGCCGGCAGTCTTGCCCCTGACATCAATCCTGTGCCGCTGCAGAAAGCGGACGCTGCTCCTGCAGGCCTTGAGGCTCTGGAGGAGGACCACCTGATGGGCAAGGCGGAGAGGGACCTGATGAACTTCATCCTGGCGAACGGAACGAGCACGCTCGAATTCCAGAGCGATTCGGATTTCTTTGTGGAATCCGATGAAGAGAAACAGACTGTCTTCGACTTCATCGCCCAGGCTCTTGAAGAAGACGGCGTCGAACTGGTCAACTCTGTCTACAGGAAGGCTTACGAGGACTATTCCAGGCTTTATTATGAGGGGCTGGAACAGGAGGAGATCGTGCGGGCCCTGATGGACGGCGCGGACAGGGAGGTGGCTTTCGTGGCCTCCCAGCTTTCGACGGACGAGCAGTATGAACTTTCAGTCAACGATCTCAAGAAGTCCATGATGTCGAAGGGGTCCTGGCTGACAAAATTTGTTCCCAAGGGCATCCTCGTCTTCCAGGCGTGCCGCCTGGAATCACAGGAAAGGACACTTATGGAGCAGCTGAAGGCCGCCCGGGACGAAGAAACACAGAATGAAATACTCACCAGCCTGATGGAGCTGCGCAAGACAATGCGCGCCGTGAAGATCAGGCTTGGAAGGGACAGAAAATAGAATAACTAACGAATATGAACAAGAATTTCAAGAGAACTCTGGTGACCTGCGCGCTCCCATACGCCAACGGTCCCGTCCACATCGGCCACCTCGCCGGTGTCTATGTGCCAGCCGACATCTATGTCAGGTATCTGAGGATGCGCGGCGAGGATGTGCTTTACATCTGCGGCTCGGACGAGCATGGAGTGCCGATCACAATCAAGGCCCGCACCCAGGGCGTCACTCCGCAGGACATAGTGGACAAGTACCACAGGATAATCAAGGATTCCTTCACGGGGCTCGGAATCAATTTCGACATCTATTCGAGGACCACGTCGGCGGTCCACGACAAGAATGCGTCGGATTTCTTCCGCAAGCTCTACGACGAGGGCAAGTTCGTCACCAAAGAGAGCGAACAGTACTACGATCCGGAGGCCAGGACCTTCCTGGCGGACCGCTACATCGTGGGCACCTGCCCGAAATGCGGGGCCGAAGGAGCCTACGGCGACCAGTGCGAGAAATGCGGAAGCACTCTCAGCCCGGAAGAACTGATCAACCCGAAGTCGAAGCTCAGTGGTGCTGAACCTGTGAAGAAGAAGACCACCCACTGGTATCTTCCGCTTGACCAGTACGAGAAATGGCTCAGCGAGTGGATCCTCGACGGCCACAAGGAGTGGAGGAGCAATGTCTACGGCCAGTGCAAGAGCTGGATTGACGGCGGTCTCCAGCCTCGTGCCGTCAGCCGTGACCTTGAATGGGGCGTGCCTGTCCCGGTCGAGGGCGCTGAAGGAAAGGTCCTCTACGTCTGGTTCGACGCACCTATCGGTTACATCTCCAACACCCAGGAGCTCCTTCCTCAGAGCTGGGAGAAGTGGTGGAAGAGCGAGGACACCAAGCTGGTCCATTTCATCGGCAAGGACAACATAGTGTTCCACTGCATCGTCTTCCCGTCCATGCTCAAGGCCGAAGGTTCCTGCATCCTTCCGGAGAATGTCCCGGCCAACGAGTTCCTCAACCTCGAGGGAGACAAGATCTCGACATCCCGCAACTGGGCCGTCTGGGCTCATGAGTATCTCCAGGATTTCCCTGGCAAGGCCGATGTGATGAGGTACGTCCTCACCGCCAACGCTCCTGAGACCAAGGACAACGATTTCAGCTGGAAGGACTTCCAGACCCGCAACAACAGCGAGCTTGTCGCCATATTCGGAAATTTCGTCAATCGTGCCGTCGTCCTGACCCACAAGTATTTCGGTGGCAAGGTGCCTGCTGCCGGGACTCTTCAGGACATCGACAGGGAGGCTCTCGCCGAGATTCCGGTCCTCAAGGCTTCTCTTGAGAAGAACCTGGAGACCTATCATTTCCGCGAGGCTCTCAAGGATGCCATGGGCATCGCCCGTGTCGGCAACAAGTACATCTCGGACACCGAGCCGTGGAAGGTCGCAAAGACCGACATGGACCGTTGCGCCACCATACTCAATGTCAGTCTCCAGATCTGC
>JAKSJH010000054.1 GCA_024398315.1 Bacteroidales bacterium | reverse complement strand
GGACGGTCTGTACTACAGGATCGGGGAGCATGGAGTTGCTCTTGCCATGCGTCTGAAAAGAATATTCGAGTCCAACGGATTCAGGACCACCATCGATTCTCCTACGAACCAGCAGTTCTTCGTCCTTCCGAACGAAGTCATCGATGCTCTGATGCCGGAGGCTACTTTTGAATATTGGGCCCCGCGCGGAGAAAAAGAGTCCGAAGTCCGTTTCGTGACCTCATGGGAGACCACCGACGAGGATCTCGACACTCTTGAAAGACTGGTTACTTCCTGCCGCCGAGAAGGTGTCTGATCTTCTTTATCTCCTTCCTGGTGATACCTAGATCAAGTACGTAGTTCTCGACTCCTTCCTGGAAGGTGGTGGCACCTCCGTAGGAACCGAGGAGATTCATCAGCGGGGTCAGCAGGTTGTCTACCATGAAATCCTGTCCGGTCTTGTCCAAGGTTCCGGAATAGGTGTAGAAGGACGTGCGGTAATCGACCTCTATTTCCTCGCGTGAGACTCCGCAGAGACCCATCAGGATGACGGTGAGTGTCCCGGTGCGGTCACGGCCGATCGCACAATGATAATAGACCGGGTAGTTGTCCTTGTCCGCGAAAAGGCGGATGACAGGAGCGATGTTCCCGTGCTTGTTGCCCTCGACTCCGTCCGGACCGCCTGTGTACCAAGGGAAGGCATGGCTGACATACTGCACCTTGTCTCCCAGAGGGGATGAAGTCTGGCCGTCACCGCGGAGGTCAAGGTCGGTGCGAATCTTATATTCATTTACAAGGACCTCTTTATCCTGGGCAGTGGTCTGCTCGAGGTTGTCGCCTCTGTAGACACGCCCCTTCTTGATGCATTTACTCCCTTTCACGATGATTCCGCCGAGGTCACGTACATTGGACGGTCCCTGAAGAGTGACTACACGGTCCAAATAAAACGGCCTTCCAGCCTTCTGCAGGAAGACTTCCATCGAATCCTTGCAGGCGAAATCCGGACCCTTCTTCGTGTTCTGGGCGTCGGCTTCCGCGCAGAGAAAAAGGGTCAGCGCTATCAGCGATGTGGTGAGGAAATATGATTTCATGTTTATTTTTTTTTGTAAAGATAATAAAGCTTTTTATATTGTCACGAACCACACTCCGACAACATCAGATTAAAAACCATATTCAATGAAAAAGCTACTTTTATTTGCCGCCCTTCTCGCCGGATCGATGGCATGCTCTCCGAAGAGCGAAGCTCCTGCAGCAAGGATGGACCGCAGCAAGCTCAACATCGGCACCTACCATCTGAGACCTTATGCCTGCACTGAAGAAAACGTCAAGGCTCTGGCAGACTGCAACGTCGATTTCGTCGTCTGCATGCAGGACGACAAGCAGACTCTCGATCTCTTCCAGAAATATGGAGTCGGAGCCGTCGTCACCGGTGTCCTTCCGGGATGGTGGGGCGGTGACGGCGACAGAGCCGGCCAGCTCGAGACAATCAACCCGATGGAAAAGTATGAAGAGGCTGCCGCCAAGTTCGAGGACCATCCTGCAATCTGGGGAATCGACATAGGCGACGAGCCTTCCGCTCTGGACTTCCCTTACTACGGCAAGGTCTTCACCAAGGTCGACGAGATCTTCCCGAACCAGTTCCCGTACCTCAACCTCTACCCTAACTACGCATCAGTCGCGGTCAACAACGCAGAGCAGACGGTCAACCAGCTTGGAACAGCCACCTACGAGGAGCATATCCAGGAATATGTAAAGAACGTACCTTCAGACTACATCTGCTACGACTTCTACGTCTACAGCTGCGATGTGCAGCACGCCTACGACAACCTCCGCATCGTCGCTGACGCCTGCACTTCAACCAACCGCAGCATGTGGATCGTCCTCCAGGTCAACTCCCTGGACCCGAATGTCTGGACAAGCGAGAACCAGCTCCGCTTCCAGGCCTGGACAGCCATGGCTTTCGGCGCCGAGAACATCATCTGGGCATGCTGGACAGCCGGATGGTGGAGCAACCAGGTCCTCGACGACAAGGGCCAGAAGACCGAGCAGTACGCAAAGCTCCAGAAGGTCAACGCCGAAATCAAGACCGTTGCTGACAACTACATGAAGTACCGCAGAGTCTCAACCGCTTTCGTGGGCTTCGAAGGCACGAACTGGCTCGAAGGTGTCGGCCAGAATGGCATTGACGCTCTCAACGACGGTGTGTTCGAGGATGTACGCATGGCTGACGGTTCGCCTGTCGTGGCCGGATCGATGGTCGACCGCAAGGGCGGCAAGGGCGCAGCCCTCTATGTCTGCTCAGTCGACGATCCTTACGACAAGGCTCCAGCAGAGCACACACTCCGCTTCAAGACCGGCAGGAAGAAGGTCACCGCAACCGGCGGAAACGGCCCTGTCGCTCTCCAGAAAGACTCAGAAGGCTACTGGACCCTTCCTCTGAACTCCAACGAAGGAGTCCTCATCGAGGTCTCCGCAAAGTAGACCCGGGATCAGCAATACAATTCAAAACGGGAGATGGACATACAGAATCCATCTCCCGTTCTTCATTCTTTGTCTCTGTCCGAGGCGATAAAGCCATTATCTGGTGATGATGGCCGCCCAGCCTCCGCCAGGTGCCATGTGGACCTTGACCTTGCCGTCTGATGGAAGAGCGCACTGGACCTTCTTGTAGTCCTTGGCGGCACGGTCAGCATTGACGCCGTCCTGGAAAGCGGTCATCTGACCACCTCCGATGAATCCGAGGTCAAGCTCGAGGTCCCTGGCATTCCAGTCGGTCATTGCCCCGACATACCACTTGTCTCCCTTGCGGCGGGCGATGGCGACATATTCACCAATCTCTCCGCAAACTGCGACGGTCTCGTCCCAGGTTGTAGGGAAGCTGGCGATGAAATCGGTGCACTCCTTTTCGGCCATGTAGTTGGACGGAGAGTCGCACATCATGGTGAGAGGGGCGTCGAAGATAGCATATTCAGCAAGCTGACGGCAGCGGGTGCCCTGGCTCATGGCTTCGCTGTTGATCGGCTGGTAGTTGCCCTTGGTGGCGTTGCGCATGGCTCCCTGGGTGTAGTCCATAGGGCCGGCGGCCATTCTGACGAACGGAATGATCAGGTCGTAGGTGACCTGGTCGGCCTTGCTCCACTTCATCTGCTCGAGACCATGGACACCCTCGAAGTTGAGGACATTAGGGTAGGCCCTCTGAAGTCCTGATGGCTTGAAGGCACCGTGGAAGTCGATGAGAAGATGGTACTTGGCACCTATTCTGGCGACATTCTCGTAGAATTCGACTACCTCCTGGTCGTCCCTGTCCATGAAGTCGACCTTGAAGCCCTTGATGCCCATTTCTGAATAATGCTTGAAGACACCTTCGATATCCTTCTCGACAGCCTTGTAGCCGGCCCAGAGGATGAGCCCGACGTTCTTGCTCTTCGCATATTCAGTCAGTTCGACGAGATCTATCTCAGGGATGATCTGGAAGAGGTCGCACTTGAGATTGACGGCCCAGCCTTCGTCGAGAATGACATATTCGATGTTGTTGGCAGAAGCGAAGTCGATGTAGTACTTGTAGGTGTCGTTGTTGATGCCGGCCCTGAAGTCCACTCCGTAGATGTTCCAGTCATTCCACCAGTCCCATGCGACCTTGCCCGGCTTGACCCAGCTCCAGTCGGCCTGAGGGTCGGCAGGGGTTGCAAGCCTCCAGACCAGGTCGAGGTTGGTGAGATCCTTTGCCTGAGGTACTATTCCGAGGATTCTCCAAGGGAACTTCTGGCCTGCAACGGCCTTTGAGATGAAGTTCTCACGACCCTGGATTATGCCCTGAAGGTTGTTGTGGCCGCCGACAGTGACAGCGGTAGGGTACTTGGCGTTGACTCCTTCAAGGGTGTTCCCGCCTGTGTAGCTGAGGTACATTCCAGGATAGTGGAGGAGGTCGGACTCGGTGATGAGGACCTTGACTCCGTCAGCGGCGTCGAAAGCGACCGGAAGGAAAGCGAGTCTCTCCTTGTCCCACTCCGAGAGGCTTATGTGGGTGTAGGTGTTCTCGAAGGAGTTGTTCCACTGGGATTCGAAGGTGCCTTTGTGGCTGACATAAGGGACCCAGGCTTTCAGGTCGTCGGTGAACTTGAACTCAGCCTGTTCGCTTGTCACGTTGAAGTCTCCCTTCTTGGCAGTTGAAACGAAACGGTAGGCGACAGCGTCGTCGTAGGCCCTGAACTCGAGGTTGCAGTTTGAATATGAAAGCGCCGCCCAGTTGTAAACGTCGTCGACCTCGGCCTTCTTGTAGGCCACGGTCTTCAGCCCGGTCTGAGCGACCTTGCCGGTGGTCACCTTCTTGATCTTGCCCGTCCCGAAGACGGTGCCGTCCTCAAGGGTCATGGAGACCTGCGAAGGCTCGAGGATGCTCTTGCCGTCATAGGTGACTGAATATGTCACTTTCTCAGTCGTCGCTGAAATCTTCACGGCGATCCTGCCGTCCGGAGATGTGAGCTGAGTGTCTTTCTGTGCGGCCGAAAGACCGGAAGGGGCCAGCACGGCCACCAGGGCCATTGCAATGAGGGTTCTGTGGTTGAAGTTCATATCGCTTGAAAATTTGTAGTTCTAAATTGTTTATAAATGTAAATATAGTGACAATTGTCCGATGAAACAAATAAATCATAATCTGATGGTTATAATTTACAAGCATCAGCCCCGAGGGTGTCCCTGGAGAAGTTTTTCTGTATTAAACGATAAAGTTCACAAATTGTTTGTTCTTTCTGAAAAAGATTCCTACTTTTGGATGCGTTACAAATTGTAAGCAACAAACGAACTTAACAAGAATGTCAGACCTGTGCATCATCGTAGTCCTTCTATCGATTCTCGTACTGAACGTGTGAGGATTGAGAAGGCTTGCGTGATGCCGATCCGGCATTGAAACCGATGAACCCCTTCTCAATCCCCTGGGAAGAGGTTTTTTTATGGATTCAGAAGCAGTAGACAGCAATGGAAAAGAAAATCAAACTACGCAGTTCTGTCACGTTCGAGGGCAGAAGGATGGCAGGAGCCAGAGCTCTCTGGGCGGCGAACGGAATGAAACCGGAACAGGTCGGAAAACCTGTGATCGCGATCGTGAATTCTTTCACACAGTTCGTTCCCGGTCACACTCATCTCCACGAAGTCGGACAGATTGTCAAGAAGACCATCGAGGGTCTGGGCTGCTATGCGGCCGAGTTCAACACCATCGCCGTGGATGACGGTATCGCTATGGGACACGACGGCATGCTCTATTCGCTTCCTTCAAGGGATGTGATAGCCGACAGCGTCGAGTACATGGTCAACGCCCACAAGGCAGATGCGATGATCTGCATCAGCAACTGTGACAAGATCACTCCCGGCATGCTCATCGCAGCCATGAGGATCAACATCCCGGCCATATTCGTTTCCGGAGGTCCGATGGAGGCCGGAGTCAGAGGCAGCGAGAAGCTTGACCTGATTGACGCCATGGTGCGTTCGGCTGACCCGAGTGTCAGCGACGAGGAAGTGGCGGACATCGAAAAGAAGGCGTGTCCTACCTGCGGAAGCTGCTCGGGAATGTTCACCGCCAACTCGATGAACTGCCTTACAGAGGCCATCGGACTCGCCCTCCCGGGCAACGGGACGGTCGTGGCCACCCACAAGAACCGCATCAGCCTCATCAAAGAAGCCGCAAGGCTCCTCGTCAGGAACACCTTCGCCTATTATGATAAAGGAGATGCCAGCGTGCTCCCGCGCAGCATAGCGACAAGACAGGCTTTCCTCAACGCCATGACTCTCGACATCGCCATGGGCGGCTCGACCAACACGGTCCTCCATCTTCTGGCTGTTGCCAACGAGGCCGGAGTGAAATTCACGATGGACGACATCGATGAGCTCTCCAGGAAAGTTCCTTGCATCTGCAAGGTCGCGCCGAACACGGCCAAGTACCACATCGAGGATGTCAACAGGGCCGGTGGTGTCATCAACATCCTCAAACAGCTTTATGATGCGAAGCTCATCAACGGAAATGTGAAGAGGGTGGACGGAATGACGCTCCGCAGGGCTCTGACCAAATATTCACTGGACAGCAATGTCTGTCTCGCCAAGGCCTGGAAGATCTATTCCAGCGCACCAGGAGGCAAGCGCACGACAGAGATGGGATGCCAGAACAACCGCTACGAGGAACTGGACTACGACCGTGAGAAAGGCTGCATCAGGGATGTGGCCCACTCCTACACGAAGGACGGCGGTCTCGCAGTGCTGAAGGGCAACATCGCCCAGGACGGATGTGTCATCAAGACCGCAGGTGTCGACGAAAGCATCTGGAAGTTCAGTGGCCCGGCCAAGGTCTTCCATTCTCAGGAGGACGCCTGCGAAGGGATCCTTTCCGGAAAGGTCGTCAGCGGTGACGTAGTGGTGATCATCTACGAAGGCCCGAAGGGCGGTCCCGGCATGCAGGAGATGCTCTATCCGACTTCCTACATCAAGTCCATGCACCTCGGAAAGGAATGCGCCCTGATCACCGACGGACGCTTCAGCGGTGGTACCTCCGGACTCAGCATCGGCCACATCTCCCCTGAGGCCGCCGCCGGCGGGAACATCGGACTTGTGCGCGACGGAGACATCATCTGCATCGACATCGCAGAACGGTCCATCAATGTCTGCCTCACCGACCAGGAACTGGCCGCCAGAAGGAAGAAGGAGATGGAGCGCAAGAGCAAGGCTTTCACTCCGAAACGAGACAGGGTCGTCTCCAAGAGCCTCCAGGCCTACGCTTCAATGGTAAGCTCCGCAGACAAGGGAGCTGTCAGGATCATCAAATAGACAAAAAAACGAACTTATCGCAATGAATACACCCAACAACAAGATATCCGGTTCCCAGGCAATGCTCAACGCCCTTGTGGCCGAAGGTGTCGACACTGTGTTCGGCTACCCGGGCGGTACCATCATGAATGTTTACGACTCGCTTTACGACTGTACTGACAAGCTGAACCACATTCTGGTCCGGCATGAGCAGGGCGCCATCCATGCCGCTCAGGGCTATGCCAGAGCCAGCGGCAGGCCGGGAGTCGTCATTGTCACATCAGGACCGGGCGCGACGAATGTCATCACCGGCATCACTGACGCCATGATGGACTCCACCCCGGTCGTGGTCATCGCCTGACCGGTTGCGGCTTCCGTCCTTGGCGCGGCTGCCTTCCAGGCGACAGCCCTGGTCGGACTCACCGCCCCTCCCACAAAAGGCCACACCCAGATCCGCAGGGCCGAAGATGTCGAATGGGCGGTGTCAAGAGCATTCTTCATCGCCACCTCCGGAAGACCAGGGCCGGTCGTCCTTGACTTCACCAAGAACGCCCAGCTCGGACTCACCGAATCGGATTACCACCGCTGCAGCTTCATCGACAGTTACAACCCGCTTCCGGCACCGTCGCCAAAGAAGATCGCCGATGCCGTCAGCCTGATCGATTCAGCCAGGAAACCTCTGGTCGTGTACGGTCAGGGAATCATCCTCAGCGGTGCTGAGAAAGAACTGGAAGCCTTCCTTGACAAGGCTGACATACCCGCTGGAAGCACGCTTCTGGGTCTGAGCGCCCTCAAATCCGACAACCCGCACTACAAGGGAATGATCGGAATGCACGGGAACATCGCTCCCAATGTCAAGACGAATGAATGCGATGTCCTGATCGCTATCGGCATGAGGTTCGACGACAGAGTTACAGGAGTCGTATCACAGTATGCTCCTCAGGCCAAAGTCGTCCACATCGACATCGACGCTTCCGAAATCGGCAAGATCATACCTGTCGAGGTTGGGATCAGGGGGGATGCCAAGAACGTCCTCAAAATACTTACGGAAAAGATAGCGCCGGCCTCACACAAGGAATGGAATGCTTCTTTCGATGAACCGTACAACGTTGAATATGAAAAAGTCATCAAGCCTGAGATCAGCCCCGACGAAGGTGCAGTCAGGATGGGTGAGGTGGTTGCAACGGTCTCCAAGGTCACAGGAGGCGATGCCGTCATCATAACAGACGTCGGTCAGAACCAGCTTATCGGAGCAAGATATTCGAAGTTCAACTCGACTAGAAGCCTCATCTCTTCAGGAGGTCTGGGCACCATGGGGTTCGGTCTTCCGGCCGCCATCGGAGCCAAGGTGGCCGTACCTGACAGGCCTGTCTGCGTGTTCGTGGGTGACGGAGGCCTTCAGATGACCCTCCAGGAATTCGGAACCATCATGCAGGAGAACATCGGGGTCAAGATTGTCCTTATGAACAACAACTGGCTCGGAAATGTCAGGATGTGGCAGGACCTTTTCCTCGGGAAGAGATATTCACAGACCAGGATGGTCAACCCTGACTACATGAAGATCGCCTCAGCCTACGGCATCAAGGCCCGCAGAGTCTCCGCCCGCGAAGAGCTGGAGGAGGCTGTCAGGGAGATGTTCGCGGACAACAGTCCGTTCCTTCTCGAGGTCATGGTTGTTGAAGAATCCAATGTTCTTCCGATGACTCCTCCTGGAAAGGGTATCGACAAGATCATGTTGAACGAAAAAGAATGGTACAGCAATGGAAAATAACGACATCAAACTTTACACGGTTGTGATCTACACAAGGAACCAGACAGGTCTCCTCCAGCAGTTCACAAACATATTCACCCGTCAGAACCTCGACATCTGGAGTCTGTTCGCTTCTCCTTCGGAGATCGGAGGCTGCCACAAGCTGACCATCGAGACCAAGGGTCCGGAGAACAGGGTCAAGCTTGCGGTCAAGCAGATCGAGCGGAAGATCGAGGTGATGCGCAGTTTCTACTACTGCGACGAGGAACTGGTGGAAAGCACCGGCAAAAAGAAGATGGAACCTCTTGAATGGTAATAATTTACGAATATTAATAAACGATAAAACAATAAAAATTATGGCAAAGATCAATTTCGGCGGCGTTGAAGAAACCGTCGTCACACGTGAAGAATTCACCCTCGAGCATGCTCGCGAAGTCCTCAAGGACGAGACCATCGCTGTCATCGGCTACGGTGTCCAGGGTCCTGGACAGTCCCTCAACCTCAAGGACAACGGATTCAACGTAATCGTCGGCCAGCGTCAGGGCAAGACTTTCGAGAAAGCAATCGCAGACGGATGGGTGCCTGGCGAGACCCTCTTCGGAATCGAGGAAGCCTGCGACAAGGCCTCCATCATCATGTGCCTCCTCTCTGATGCAGCAGTGATGTCCGTATGGCCTACCATAAAGCCGCACCTGACACCTGGCAAGGCTCTCTATTTCTCACATGGTTTCGCAATCACCTGGTCCGACCGCACCGGTTGTGTTCCTCCATCTGACATCGACGTCATCATGGTCGCTCCTAAGGGATCAGGCACCTCGCTCAGAACCATGTTCCTCGAAGGCCGCGGCCTCAACTCCTCCTACGCAATCTACCAGGATGTGACCGGAAAGGCTTACGACAGGACAATCGCCCTCGGCATCGGCATCGGCTCCGGCTATCTCTTCGAGACAACCTTCCAGCGCGAGGCCACCTCTGACCTCACCGGTGAGCGCGGTTCCCTGATGGGTGCCATCCAGGGCCTCCTCCTCGCCCAGTACGAAGTTCTCCGCGAGCACGGCCACTCTCCAAGCGAGGCCTTCAACGAGACCGTCGAGGAGCTCACACAGTCACTCATGCCTCTCTTCGCTGCCAAGGGAATGGACTGGATGTATGCGAACTGCTCGACCACCGCTCAGCGCGGCGCCCTTGACTGGTACCCTCGCTTCCATGATGCTGTCAAGCCGGTCATGGAGTGGCTCTACCTCAGCGTCAAGACAGGAAATGAGGCTCAGATCTCAATTGACAGCAACAGCAAACCGGACTACAGGGTTGGTCTCGAAGCCGAACTCAAGGCTCTCCGCGAGAGCGAAATGTGGCAGACAGCCGTCACAGTACGCCAGCTCCGTCCGGAGAACGACGACAAGTAATGCTTCCGAAGAGAGTCCACATACTGGACACCACTCTCAGGGACGGTGAACAGACCGCCGGTGTGTCCTTCAACGCAGATGAGAAGCTTGCAATAGCCAAGCTCCTCATCCGCGAACTTAAGGTCAACAGCATCGAGGTCTGCTCCGCCCGTGTCTCCAGAGGAGAGTTCCAGATGCTTTCCCGCCTGTGCTCCTGGGCTTCCGAACACGGTCATCTTGACCAGATAGAAGCACTCGGGTTCGTGGACGGAGGAGCCTCCGTAGACTGGCTCTCAGATGCCGGATGCAAGGTGGTCAACCTCCTTGCCAAAGGGTCGCTGAAGCACGTTCAGGGGCAGCTCGGAAAGAGTCCGCAGCAGCATCTGGATGACATTCTGGACACAATCGCCAAGGCCGGGAAGAAAGGCATGACGGTCAACATCTATCTGGAGGACTGGTCCAACGGAATGATTGACTCCAAGGACTATGTCTTCTTCATGATGGACGGTCTCAAGGATTCGGGCATCCGCCGCTTCATGCTTCCGGACACACTCGGAATCCTCAACCCTACACAGACCGGCGAGTTCTGTTCGGAGATGATAGCAAGGTACCCAGACTGCGATTTCGACTTCCACGCCCACAACGACTATGACCTGGCCGCAGCCAATGTCTACGAAGCCGTCAAGGCTGGTATTTCCGGAATACACACCACCGTCAACGGTCTTGGAGAGAGGGCGGGCAACACCCCTGTCTCCAGCGTGCTGGCCATACTCAACGACCAGCTCAAGGTCCCTAACTCCCTTGACGAAGCGTCACTCACCCACGTCTGCCGCTATGTGGAGACCATCTCCGGAATACGAATCCCGGCGAACAAGCCGCTCATCGGCGAGAACGTCTTCACCCAGACGGCAGGCATCCACGCCGACGGCGACAAGAAGGCGGGACTTTACGCGAACAGCCTCATCCCGGAACGCTACGGAAGGGTCAGGGAACATGCCCTGGGCAAGAACAGCGGCAAGGCCAGCGTTCTGAAGAACCTTGAGAAGCTGGGGATCCATCTCACCTCGGAGCAGATGAAACTGGTGACCGACAGGGTTGTCGAGCTCGGTGACAAGAAGGAGAGTGTCACGGCCGAGGACCTGCCTTTCATCATCGCCGATGTGCTGAAAAGCGGTGTGTCCGCGACGAGGGACAACATTCATGTAGTCAACTACAGTCTGTCCCTGGCCTGCGGCATGCGCCCGGTGGCTTCCCTCAAGATCAACATCCACGGTCAGGACTACCAGGAGACCGCAAGCGGTGACGGTATCTACGACGCCTTCATGAAAGCTCTCTGGAAAATCTACGATTCGCTCGGAAAGACCCATCCTAAACTGGTGGACTACCAGATCACCATCCCTCCGGGAGGAAAGACGGACGCCCTCGTGGCCGCAACCATCTCGTGGGACAACGACGGCACCCTCCTCAAGACAAGGGGCATAGATTCAGACCAGAACGAAGCCGCCATCAAGGCGACCATCAAGATGCTGAACCTCATTGAAAACATAGAAATAAAAACAGAATAACATGGCAGAAATGGATTGGTCAAATCTCTCTTTCAAGTACAGGAAGACAGATTCCATCATCGTCAGCTTCTACAAGGACGGACAATGGTCTCCGCTCAAGGCTGAAAAAGATTTCGATTTTCACTTCAGCGCATTCGCCGGAGTGTTCCACTATGCCAACGCCTGCTTCGAAGGTCTGAAAGCATTCAGGGGCGTTGACGGGAAGGTGCGCATATTCCGTGCAGACGAAAACGCAAAGAGGATCCAGCGCAGCGCCGGGCATCTTGACATGGCCGCTCCTTCAGAGGAGATGTTCATCGAAGCTTGCCTGATGTGCGTCAAGGAGAACATCGACTTCCTCCCGCCATACGGCTACGGAGCGTCGATGTACCTGCGCCCGGTCATCATCGGCATCAACCCTCAGCTCGGCATTGCATCGTCCTCTGAGGTCATATTCGCCGTGATGTGCTCGCCTGTGGGGACATATTCAGGAGCAAAGAGCCTTTCTCCTGGCACTGCTGTCCTTGCCAGGAACTACGACAGAGCCGCTCCTAACGGAACAGGAGCCTTCAAGATCGCAGCCAACTATGCGACTTCGCTCCATCCTTACAACCTCGCGCACAAGCAGGGCTACCGCGAACTTCTGTTCCTCGACCCTGCCACGAAGACGAACATCGACGAGTTCGGCTCATCCAACTTCCTGGCCATCAAGGGGGACACCTACGTCACTCCGCTTTCTGACTCAGTCCTGCCTTCCATAACCAACAAGACCCTCCAGGCTGTTGCAGCCGACTTCGGGATGAAGGTGGAAAAGAGGACAGTGCCGGTTGAGGAGCTCGCTGAGTTCGACGAGGTCAACGCCTGCGGCACCGCCGTCGTGATCACTCCGATCTGCTCCATCGATGACAAGCAGACCCTTGAAAGCACAGAAATCACCAAGACCTACAGAATCCCGTCAGGCGACGACTGCGGCAAGGTCAGCCGCAAGCTCTACGACCGGATCCGTGGAATCCAGGACGGCCT
>JAKSJH010000053.1 GCA_024398315.1 Bacteroidales bacterium | reverse complement strand
CTATCGCCATCCCTGGCTGTCGCCGGATTCGATGTGCTCGTGGTCGAGGTAGCGCTGCTCGAGGTTGGCCGCGGTCACCGTGATCTTCACAAGGTCGCCGAGGCGGAAGACCTTGCCGGTGCGCTTGCCGCGGATAAGGTAGTTCTCCTCGTCGAAGTCGTAGAAATCCGACCTGATGTCCCTCAGGGCCACCATGCCCTCGATCATAGTAGGTTTGATCTCGACGTACATTCCCCACTCGGTGAGGCCGGAGATGGCGCCCTCGAAGGTCTGGCCGACCTTGTCGGTCATATATTCAATGAGCTTGTACTTGACGCTGTCGCGCTCTGCATTGGCGGCTATCTGCTCCCGCTCGGAAGCATGCTGGCACTGGGCCTCGTAGTAGCCCTGGTCCTGGCTCGGAGCCTTGTCGAGGTACATCGCAAGAAGCCTGTGGACCATGGTGTCAGGATAGCGGCGGATCGGAGAGGTGAAGTGGGTGTAGGACTTGAACGCAAGGCCGTAGTGACCGATGTTCTCCGTCGTGTAGGTGGCCGTGGCCATGGACCTGAGGGCGATCGTCTGGAAGGCGTCGCACTCCGGTCTGCCCTTCGACTGGTCCAGGAGGGTGTTGAGGGACTTGGCTACCTCACGGCCGTTGTTCGTAGGGCCCATCTTGTAGCCGAAATTGCCGACGAACTTACCGAGGATTGCAATCTTCTCTTCGTTAGGCTCGCCGTGGACACGGTAGACGAAAGTCTTCGCGGCCTTGTCAGCCTTGCCGTCCATGTTGCCGGAAGTGGCGATGAATTCAGCCACGGTCCTGTTGGCGAGGAGCATGAACTCCTCTATCAGCCAGTTGGCTTCCTTGGATATCTTCTCGTAGACATCGACCGGACGTCCGGTCTCATCGACTTCGACCTTCATCTCAGGGCGCTCGAAGCTGATGGCACCGAGGGCAAAGCGCTTCTTGCGGAGCACGGTCGCAATCTTATGAAGACTGAGGATGGCCTCCTTGATGTCGCGCGGAATCAGGCATCCTTCGAGGACGCCACCTCCCATTGCGGATTCCGAACCCTCGGAAACATTTGATTTTCCGTCAGTTCCGCCACGAAGCGGCATCTCCAGGGAAGCATCCCCGTTGTCGATGATCTGCTGGGCTGTCTCGTAGGCGAAACGGTAGTCGGAGCAAATCACGGTACGGCCGATCCAGTGCTTCTGGACACGTCCGTCCGGAGTGATTTCAAACACGGCAGAGAAGGTAAGCTTGTCCTCGTTCGGACGGAGGGAGCAGAGCTTGTTGCTGAGCTTCTCCGGAAGCATCGGGACGGTCCTGTCCACCAGATAGACTGACGTACCGCGTGCCTGGGCCTCCTTGTCGACGACAGAACCCGGCTTGACGTACCAGGACACGTCGGCGATGTGGACTCCGACCTCGAGGTTGCCGTCAGGAAGCTTCTTCCAGGAGATGGCGTCATCGAAATCCTTGGCGTCCGCCGGATCGATGGTGAAGGTCATCGTCTCACGGAAGTCGCGGCGGCCCTTCAGGTCCTCCTTGGTGATTTCCTCGGAGATGCTGTCGGCAGCGTTCTCGACCTCAGGTTCGAAACGGTACGGGAGACCATATTCAGCAAGGATGGCGTGCATCTCGGTGTCGTTGGCGCCCGGTTCTCCGAGCACGTCGATGATGTGGCCGGTCGGGGTCGGTTCCTTCCTCTCCCATCCGTCCACCACCGCGGCCACCTTCATGCCCTTCTTCGCACCCTCAGGAAGGGTCTCGAACGGAATGTAGATGTCGTATGGCATGGTCCTGGACTGCATCAGCACCCAGGCCTGCTTTCCTACAATGTGGAGGACTCCGACAAACGGTCTGGAGCTCCTTTCGACTATCCTGACTATCTCTCCTTCCCTGCGGCGGCCGCCCATGCGGTTGTCGGAAGCGCCTCTGCCGCCTTTCTGAGAGCCCTTGCCACCGGAGGGGGCCTGCGGTTTCTCGTGGGTGACGGCACAGATGACAGTGTCTCCGTTGAGCGCACCTCTGGTCTTGTTCGCCTTGACGAACACATCGTTGTCAGGTTCGCCTTCGACAATGACGAAAGCAAAACCCTCCCTGGTCATCTGGACTTTTCCAGTGACTTCTATGAAATTCTTCGTTTTCTTCTGCTTCGAACCGAACTGACGGTCACGGCTGTTCTTTTTTCTGCTGCTCATGTAATTCTTTTCAAAAAACTCTTATTCGATACAAATTTAGCAAAAACAATATGATTATATTTGCGTATCAAATGAAAAACAAAGGAATATGACAGATATCAGAAACGACAGACGCATCGTACTGACCCTCGACGCAGGCGGGACCAACATGGTCTTCGGAGCGATGAGAGGTGGTGAATATGTTGGAGAAACCGTCACTCTCCCTTCCAACGCACAGGACCTGGACCTCTGCCTCAAAGGCATGGTGGAAGGTTTCAGGACTGTCACAGGCAGCCTCGGCGGCGAGAAGCCGGCGGCCATCAGCTTCGCATTCCCCGGACCGGCCGACTATCCGGCAGGCATAATCGGAGGCTACCTCCCGAACTTTCCGTCATTCAGGGACGGAGTGGCCCTGGGACCGTTCCTCTCGGAGCAGTTCGGGCTCCCTGTCTTCATCAATAACGACGGGGACCTCTACGCCTACGGTGAAGCCCTCGGCGGCGCCCTGGCCGATGTCAACAGAAAACTTGAAGAAGCCGGAAGCTCCAAGCGCTACAGCAACCTCATAGGCTACACCTTCGGCACAGGCTTCGGAATAGGCACGGTGATCGGAGGCAGGCTCAACCGCGGCGACAACTCCTGCGTCGAGACCTTCTGCCTGAAGCATCCCGACGACCCGGGGATCATCGTCGAGGACGGAGTCTCCGTCCGCGCCATAAAGAGGGTCTACGGCCAGCTCTCCGGCAATCCGGACCACGGTCTCGAACCGAAGGAGATCGCAGACATCGCCCGCGGAGATGCCGAAGGCGACAGGCAGGCCGCACTGAAGGCCTTCGACAAGATGGGTGAAGTGGCCGGAGACGCCATGGCGACGGCAGTCACCCTCATCGACGGACTTATCGTCATCGGAGGAGGAATAATGAACAACCGCGACATACTGATGCCGGGAATCCTGCGGTCGCTCCGGTCCAAGATGCACCAGCTCACCGGAGAAGAGCTGAACAGGGTCCAGATGGCCGTCTACAATCTCGATGACCCGGAAGAATTCGCAGAGTTCGCAAAGGGGTCCGGCCGGAAGATCAAGGTCTACGGATCAGACAAGGAAGTCATCTACGACCCGGGCAAGAGAATCGGCGTGATGAGCTCGAAGATAGGAGCCAGCAAGGCCATCTCCCTGGGAGCCTACGCATTCGCACTGACAGAACTTGACAGAAGATGAAACCTCTCAGATTCACACCTTTCCTGATGACGAAAGTCTGGGGTGGAGAGAGAATAGCCCCTTTCAAGGGAATCGACACAAAGAAAAGCAGCATCGGTGAGAGCTGGGAGCTCTCGGCAGTTGAAGGCAGCGAGTCCGTCGTCTCTGAAGGTCCATTCGCAGGCCGCACCCTCACCGACCTGATGCGCCAGCACGGAGCTGAAATCGTAGGAGAAAGAATCCATGCCGCTGCAGGTGAGGAGTTTCCGATCCTCGTCAAGTTCATCGACGCAAGGCAGGACCTGTCGATCCAGGTCCACCCCGACGACGCACTCGCATCGAGGATCAGGCCGGGGATGAAAGGCAAGACCGAGATGTGGTATGTCGTCGGAGCCAGCGGGGACGCCCACCTGCTGAGCGGCCTGAAGCACGACATGACTCCCGATGAATATGAGGACCGCATCAAGGAAAACACCATAACGGACGCACTCTGCGACTATCCCGTCTCCGCCGGAGACGTGTTCTTCCTTCCTGCCGGCAGGATCCACGCCATCGGAGCCGGAACCTTCGTCGCCGAAATCCAGCAGACCTCCGACATCACCTACCGGATCTACGACTACAACCGCCCCGGGCTTGACGGGAAGCCCCGCGAACTGCACACCGCCCAGGCCAAGGAAGCCATTGATTACAAAGCTGTTCCAAACTACAGGACTGAATATTCAGAAAGACCTGACGAAGAGATTCCCCTCGTCTCCTGCCCATATTTCAACACTTCCCTGCTGGAACTGACCAAGGACTTCAGGAAAGACCTTGAAAACCTCGATTCCTTCCTGATAGTCGTCTGCACTTCCGGAAGCGGAGCCCTCATGGCGACCGACTCCGACGGCAGCGTGAGCGAGACTCCGGTCCGTCAGGGTGAGACCGTCCTGGTCTGCGCCACCACAAAAGAAGTCATCTTCATCCCGAAGGAGAAGATGACCTGTCTTGCCGTAACGATGTAACGATGTAAGGATTACTGCTTCACGCTCACCGGCTCCAGCGTCAGCGCCTTGCGGAGCTGGTCGTCGTAGCGCAGACGCACCTTGATCCCCTCTTCCTGGAACCAGTAGCGCACCACCAGTTCCTCCTCAAGAAGCGGGACGATCTCGTCCTTCTTGAGGTTCAGGTAAGTCTCCTTGTCCAGCTTGAGGACCTTCTCAAGGGCTTCTACCGTCTCTGCGGACACATCCTGCAGACCGTCTTCCTCTATCTCCTTCTTCATCAGGTCGAAATAGGTCCTGGCGCTTGAGCGGTCGTCGAACTTCTGCTCCTTGGCATAGGCGACGAAGTCCTGCCACATCTCATCGGAGAGATGGAAGTCCCTGTCGATGGACTCGTGCTTGCGCGCGAACTCGATGGCATAGTTCTGGATGACCCCGCTGGCCACCAATGAATATGTCAGCCTGCTGTACCTGCGTCCTTCGACGACATGGTCCGGAGTGATTCCGCCGCCGTCGCGGACCGTCCTGCCATGGGCTGTCTTGAACTCATGGGTGAGGGAGTCAGGAATATGTCCGACGCTGCCGTCCTCGTTGCGTTCCGAATAGTCTATCGCCTGGACGCAGCGGCCTGACGGAGTGTAGTACTTGGCTGTAGTGACCTTGAGCTGGCCGTTGTAAGGGAGCGGACGGATGCTCTGGACGAGTCCCTTGCCGAAAGTCCTGGTCCCGATGATGGTCGCCCTGTCGAGGTCCTGAAGGGCTCCGCTGACGATTTCTGAAGCGGATGCGCTGCCGGAATCAACCATCACGATCAGTGGAAGTTCCAGATCCAGAGGTTCGTTGGAAGTTCTGAGCTGGCTGTTGCTCCCGGGAGCGAGTCCCTTTGAAGACACCACGAGAGTGCCTTTCGGGACGAAGAGGGAGACGATGTTGACGGCCTCGGAAAGCAGACCGCCACCGTTGCCCCTGAGGTCAAGGACAAGCCTCTTCATGCCCTGCGACTTGAGATCCAGGACGGCGGCGCGGATGTCCGAAGAGACGCGCTCCGTGAATCCGCTCTGGAAGATGTAGCCGGTGGTCCCGTCCTCAAGCATGCCGTAATATTCAACGTCGGGGAGATGAATCCTCTCCCGCACGACATTGATGTCGACCACTTCCCCCGTACGGACTTTCATGACCTTGAACTTCACCGACGTGCCGGGTTTGCCCCTCATCTTGTCGGAAGCCTCCTGGCTCGTCAGTCCGTGCGTGGTCTGCCCGTCTATCTCAAGCAGTTCGTCACCGCACTGGAGGCCGTATTTCTCAGCAGGAGACCCTTTGTAGGGCTCGTTGATGATGACGTTGCCGTCCTTCTCCGGCTTGTAGATGACAGCGCCTATGCCTCCGTAGACCTTCGAGATCATCATCTGAAGGTCCTCGTTGTCCTCCTCCGGGATGTAGATTGTGTAGGGGTCCAGTTCAGAGAGCATCGCCTCGATGCCCGCCTTCTTCATCCTGTCCACAGGCAGGGTGTCGACATAGGAGCGGTCGAGCTCCTTGATGATTGAATTCTGGATTTCGGTCCACTGTCCGAGCTTGAAGCTTCTGGACTGGCCGAAGCAGGTGACACCCAGCGCAAGGGCCAGGGATGCAGTTATGATTCTGGTTGCTTTCATTTCAATTCATATAGCTGCGTCCTTGATGCAAACGCAGTGCCGAAAAGCAAAGATAGGAAAATCTAACGGGATTTGTTGTAAAGGTCGGTGATGTAGGAGTCGAACCAGACTATTCGCTTCTCAAACCAGTCGGAGGCGTAGCGCAGCTCCTCCTTCCAGGTGTCGAAGAACACGAGACCCACAGATATCGGTCTTCCGAGGATGTCCCACTTCTTGAAATTGTCTTCTTGGCTAAGTTCCGTAAGTTCCACTTCCTGAGCAACTTCCGAACGCACCTGATTAAGGTTGCCCTTCATCTCCTTCCATGCCAGATAGACCTGTTCGACAAAGTAAGGGTCCTTGAAGAGCATGTCGAAGTAGCGTCTGGTCCTGTACATCTCGGAAGTCTCGGTGTAGATCGGCTTCTCCGGGTAGTTCTGCCAGCCGTTAGGACCGGCGGAGGCGAGCCCGAGCGTCCATTCCGCATCCCAGACCGGGAACATCTTCAGTTTCGCTCCTCTGGTCGGAAGAACGTAGAAGAAATTCGGGTCATGGTCTCCCAGCAGTTCCATCACGAGGTACCAGCTCACGAAGCTCGGCACGTCAAGGTATTTCCGGTAGCCCTTCTCCGGGTCCTTGAAGGAAGACGACCTGAGGGCGGCCTCCATCGTGTTCATGAAGTTCTTGATGTAGTCGTAGTTTGCGTCGTGCTTCACGATGTCCCCGTCCCCGGCGCTCGGGTACTTGAATGTGTAAGGACGGCCGTAGGTGGAAGTCGTGAAGTAAAGCGGCTCCCAGGAATAGTAGTTGTCGTCCTCGATCATGAAGCCGTCGTCTTCGATCGCTATCTTGTGCTTGGCCTTCTCGACCTGCTCGATGAGGAGGTAGGTGCCGTTGTACTTGCCGTTGAGATACATGTCCACATGGGTGGACTGCGGTGTCCATTCGCAGCCTGCGGCCCTTCCGAGGGCGTTCATGTAGGTCGTCCTCATCAGGGACTTGTCGAAATATTCAGCAAGGAGGACCCAGTCCCTGTTCTTCGGGAAGCCGCAGACGCTCGCAGCCTCGTCAAGCTTGAAGCGGTAGGACTTCTTCGGGTAGCTGAGGAAGGTGGCGTTGCCGCGTCCGCGGGCCTTGCCCGTGGCAGTGAAGTTGTTGCCGTCGGCGCTGTTGCTCACGGTTATCGTAGCGGGCAGATAGTCAGTGCGGCTGGTGATTTCCGAAGGGGTCGTGATCGAGATGCGCGGGACGAGGTTGAGGTACCGGACCTGGACCTTGTAGGTCCTGCGTTCCTCTGAGGTGTAGCCCTGAAGGACAAGTTCGTTGGCATTGCTCCAGTCTGCGACGGTCTTTCCGGATTCCAGCGGCTTGCCGTTGAGGAATATCTCCTTGTAGCTCCCGCTGAAGGTAGGGACGAGGGAGGCGACCGACGTAACCTTCGGACAGTCGACCCTGATGACATCATTCCAGATGGTCGCGACGGCATCATTGCCGCCGAGGATTACGTTGTCGGAAGCGAGGAAAGAGAAAGATGTAATCTTCAGGTCCATCGGCTGACGGACGTAGGTCGGGCTGTCATCTTCCTCCTGACGGCAACCTGCGAAGCATAAAGCAAGGACAGCGACGGCAATTGTCCAAAAAGTGAATTTCCGAGTCATTTCTCTCAGTCTTTGAAAATCATATAAAAGTAAATCTTTTTCCGGAATTTTGAGAGGATTCTTTGGCGAAAGGTTCACAAAATGATTAAATTTGTTTGTTACGTCAGACGTACGGGAAAAAGACAGACAACAAAACGACATATTCAATGAGCTACAGAACGATCCTTGTTTTCATGCTTGCCGCAGCGATGGCATGCAACTGTGATAAGAAAGGGAAAGAGCCGGAACAACCGGATGAAGAAGGTGGCGAACCGGTACCTGAAACGACCGTCGATGTCGCCGGACCGACGACATGGGCCCTTGTCGACGAACTCGGAAGGACTACCGCCAGCGACGTGAAGCGCGACTTCGAACGCCCCGACAAGATCGTGGCCATGTTCTACTGGACCTGGCATCAGGACGGCGAGGGAGGCAACCAGTGCGGCGCGCGCAGGAACATCAACATCACGGAAATCATCAAGTTCCACCCGGAAGCCCTGAATGACGACACCTTCCCTGGCGACCACCCGATCTGGGGGCAGCCTTTCCAGGGATGCTACTGGGGCCAGCCTCTGTTCGGCTATTACAGGACCACCGACCCATGGGTGCTCCGCAAGCACGGAGAGATGCTCGGCGATGCCGGCGTGGATGTGGTCTTCTTCGACTGCACCAACGGAACCTTCACATGGGATGACTCCACCATGGCCCTCCTCAAGACATGGAGCCAGGCCAAGAAAGACGGCGTCAACGTCCCGACGATCGGATTCCTCCTCCCGTTCGGAGCCAACGACGACTCAAGGACCTCGCTCAGACACCTCTACACCAAGATCTACAAGCCGGGCAACTACAAGGACCTCTGGTTCAGGCTGGGCGGCAAGCCGGTCATCATGGCCTACCCGGACAACCTGACGAGCGATCCGACTGACGTCGATATCAAGAACTTCTTCGCCTTCCGTCCTGGTCAGCCCGACTATGTCAACGGACCTGGACGAGACGACCAGTGGGGATGGCTCGAGTGCGCCCCGCAGCACGTCTACGGCAAGAGGGAGCAGATGCCAGTCGGAGTTGCCCAGAACGCCACAAAAGCCAACGGAGGCCACTGCTACGCATTCAACGCACCGGGTTCGTTCGGCAGGAGCTACACCGACGCCAACGGCCAGGACGAGTCAGAGGGAGCCTACCTCAAGGGCCTCAACTTCCAGGAGCAGTGGGACAACGCCTTCAAGGCGGACCCGAAGGTCGTCTGGGTGACAGGATGGAACGAATGGATTGCCGGAAGACAGCCGGAATGGCCTCCACAGAACCCGTGGAAGCCATTCGCCTTCCCTGATGAATATGACTCCGAGCGCAGCCGCGACATCGAGCCTACCGCCGAATGGGGCGACTACGGCGACATCTACTACTGCCAGCTCGTCCAGAACGTCAGGAAGTTCAAGGGCGTCCAGAAGGAGCCTCAGGCGACGGACAAGAAGACCGTCAGCATTGGCGCATTCGAAGGATGGGAGTCGGTGGGACCGAAGTTCCTCTGCTACCCTGGCAACACCTTCGAGCGCAACCACCCTGACCACACCAGCAGCGGCAGGATGCTGACCAACAAGACCGGCCGCAACGACTTCGCAGACGCCAGAGTTGCAAGGGACAACGACAACATCTATTTCTACGTCAGGACCAGCAGCGCCATCAGCAAGCATATTGAAAAGGGATGGATGAGGCTCTTCATCAACATCGACAGGGACTATTCCACCGGATGGAAGGGCTACGACTTCTGCCTCAACTACGAGAACCCGGCCGGTCCATCCCAGGGAATCCTCTCGAAGTGCACCGGCAAGGAATGGGAGTGGGAAAGAGCCGGAGAGTTTGAATATGCCGTCAAGGACAACATGATGGAGATCAAGCTCCCGCGCACCCTCGTCGGAGCCACAGGCAGCCTCAACTTCGAGTTCAAGTGGAGCGACAACATGCAGAAGGAAGGCGATATCCTCGACTTCTACGTCAACGGAGACTGTGCCCCAGGCGGCCGCTACAACTTCATCTACAAGGCTGATTGACAATGGCTTCCCTCTGGAAGATATTCCTCGTGTTCGCAAAGGTGGGCGCCTTCACCATCGGAGGAGGCTACGCCATGATTCCCGTGATCAGCAAGGAGCTGACCGGCAGAGGATGGCTTGCTGAGGATGAACTTCCGGACATGATAGCCATGGCCCAGTCCGCCCCTGGTGTGCTGGCCATCAACATGGCCGTGTTCGCCGGCTACAGGCTCAGAGGAGTCAAGGGCAGCCTGGCTGCGGCTCTGGGCAGCGCCCTTCCCTCGTTTCTGATTATCCTGATGATAGCCAGCCTGTTCGCGGAATTCAGGGATGTCCCTGCCGTGGAGAGGATGTTCAAGGGCATGAGACCCGTCGTCGTCGCACTCATCGCCGTGCCTATGATCAGGATGGCGAAGAGCACGAACGGGACCTGGTGGGCATGGGCGATCTCGGCGGCCACGATGCTCGCCGTCGCCTTCCTCAAGATCTCCCCTGTCTGGATCATGCTGGTCCTGATCGTCATCGGAGTCACTGTCACTTCATATTCAGAAAAGAGAAGGGATGGTTGACATGCTGACACTTTACGTCCAGCTCTTCGGAGTCTTCTTCGTGATCGGCCTGTTCACGTTCGGGGGAGGCTACGCCATGCTCTCCCTGATCCAGTCACAGATCGTGTCAGTCCACGGATGGCTGACCGAGAGCCAGTTCACCGACATCGTCGCCGTCTCCCAGATGACGCCCGGTCCCATCGGCATCAACAGCGCCACCTTCGTCGGCTACAAGGTTGTCTGTGAGAGCGGCGCCGGCAGCTTCGCCGGGGTCATCGGATCCATGACAGCCACCCTGGCCATCATCCTCCCCTCCTTCATCATCATCCTGGCCCTTGCCAAGTTCTACACCAAGGTCAAGGGCAACCCGTTCTTCGAAGGAACCATGAAATGGATACGCCCTTCAGTGGTCGGAATGATTGCTGCCGCCGCCCTGGTACTGATGTTCAAGGTCACTCTCGTCGGAGGTCCCGGATTCAGCGTCGTCACCGACAACTTCCCTGACATCAAGAGCTGGATCCTCTTCGTCGCAGCCGGAGCCGCCTCATTGGGATTCAAGGTGGGACCGATTACGATAATAATCGCCGGAGCCCTGCTCGGACTGCTTCTGTACTGACATCCAACGACCACAAAGAAAACCGACGAAATGACTAGACGGACCATACTTCTCGCGCTCCTCTGCCTCATCCCCCTCATTGGAGATGCGGCGGGCAGGGACGAAGGCATCAATGTCATCCCCCGCCCGGCAAGGGTCGAACCCGGCAAGGGACGTTTCAAGGGTGCCGGCGCACCGTTCACCTGTGAAGCCGGCATCGACGAGCAGAGCATCCGGGAGATAAGGGCGTTCGCTGAAAAGCTGACCTTCGTCAGCGGAAGGACAAGCACTGTCGCCGTCCCTCCCGGCAACATAAGGAGCATCATCAACGAGAACAAGGCCAAGGGGTTCCTTTTCCTGAAGGACGGGGCTCTCCAGCACGAGGAATATTCAATAAGGATCACCCACCGCTACTGTCTCGTGGAAGCCTCCTCGCACAACGGATTCCTCTATGCCATCCAGACACTCAAGCAGCTGACGGACCCTGCCATATTCAGTGATGAGATTGATGCCAGGCAGTTGTTCTTCTTCCCTTGCGCGGAGCTCGACGACTCCCCGAGCTTCGGCTACAGGGGCCTGCATCTCGACTGCTCGAGGCATTTCTTCAGTGCTGACGAGATCAAGAGGGTTCTTGACATCATGGCCGTCTACAAGCTGAACAAGTTCCACTGGCACCTCACCGACGACCAGGGCTGGAGGCTTGAGATCAAGTCCCTGCCGAAACTGACCGGAATCGGAGCCTTCAGGAAAGGCACCATGGTCGGGACCGACCCCGGCAGCATCGACGGCGTCCGCCACGGCGGATTCTACACCCAGGAGCAGGTCAGGGACATTGTCGCCCATGCCGCAGAAAGAGGCATAGACATCATTCCCGAAATCGACGTCCCCGGCCACGCCATGGCCGCTCTTGCCGCCTACCCGTCCCTTAGCTGCACCGGGGGGCCTTTTGAAGTAAGCACGAAGTGGGGCACCTTCAGTTCCACCCTCTGCCCGGGAAAGGAAATGACCTACGCCTTCCTCGAAGGGGTGTTCAACGAAGTTGCCGCCCTTTTCCCTTATGAATATGTCCACATAGGAGGCGGCGATTGTCCGCACGATGAATGGAAGACATGCCCCAACTGCCAGGGCAGGATAGAGGAGCTCGGGCTCCAGAGAGACGGAGAGCAGAGCGCAGAAGACCAGCTTCAGGACTACCTGACTTCAAGGCTCGGGCTGTTCCTCGGCACCAAAGGCAAGAAAATAATCGGATGGGACGAACTGCTTTCCTGCAACCTGAGCGACCCCGGCGCCGATGAAAGCCACGTGTACGGCCTGGCTTCCGGCGAAGGT
Organism: Bacteroidales bacterium; assembly: GCA_024398315.1. Classification (GTDB taxonomy): domain Bacteria; phylum Bacteroidota; class Bacteroidia; order Bacteroidales; family UBA932; genus Cryptobacteroides. The sequence goes on along the minus strand of JAKSJH010000053.1, from coordinate 566 downwards.
CCCGGATCCGGCACAGCGGGACACATCATCGGAGTCCAGGCCAACATCTGGACAGAGCATGTCAGCACCCCAGAAGAGCTTGAACGCCTGCTCCTCCCCAGGCTGACCGCCATCAGCGAAGTCCAGTGGTGCATCCCTGAGAGCAAGGACCCGGCAAGGTACAGGACCGCACTTGAAAAGGAGAGCGAAAAGATCTTCAAGAACCTCGGCTACAATTACGACAAACCAAATAATCAATGAATATGAAAAAAGCACTCATCTATTCTGTCGCCGTCATGGTGACACTCGCCTCGATCGCATCCTGCGGAGGCGGTTCAAAGAAGGCCGAAGCAGAAGCCGCCGCCCAGGAAGCCGCCCTTCTCAAGGAGCAGGCCATCAAGGATTCAATCGCCGCCGTTGAGAGGGTGAAGAGGGAGATGGAAGCCGTTGACAAGATGAAGACCCTTCCGGAGGAACCTGTGTTCGCCATCGAGACCAACCTCGGCACAATCAAGGTCAAGCTTTACAGCAAGACTCCGAAACATCGTGACAATTTTGCCAAACTGGCGCTTTCAGGCTACTATGAC